>DPVY01000116.1:0-842 GCA_003527965.1 Fidelibacterota bacterium | reverse complement strand
GGCGCTAAACCGCTGTGGATTTCGTGTGGAATGATTATCGAGGAAGGTTTTGAAATTACGCTATTGGAAAAGATCGTTGCTTCTATGAAACAGACGGCTGATGAAGCGGGAGTGCAAATCGTTACCGGTGATACGAAAGTGGTTGAAAAGGGCAATGCCGACGGGATTTATATAAATACCGCAGGTGTAGGAGTTCTGCCGGACGGGGTGAATCTTTCACTTGATAAAGTTTGCCCCGGTGATAAGGTTTTCGTGAGCGGTTACATCGGGGATCATGAGGCGGCGATAATCAGAGCGCGTGAGGAATTTAATATTAATATCGATATTGAAAGCGATTGTGCAGCGGTTTGCGATTTGACTTCGGAACTCGTTACACATATCCCGGATTTGCGGATTATGCGCGATCCCACAAGAGGCGGCTTAGCCACAACATTAAATGAATTTGTCTGGGGAAGAAATTTCGGTATTTGTATTTATGAAAATGATATACCGGTTAGAGAAGTTGTGCGCGGGCTTTGTGAACCGCTGGGATTTGACCCGTTGTATATGGCTAATGAAGGTAAAGTTGTTTTTATTGTTGGACCAGGCAACTCTGAAAAAGCATTGTCGATCTTGAAATCCCATCCGCTTGGCAGGAATGGTAAAATGATTGGCGAGGTAGTAGATATGCCAAAAGGGAAAGTATTATTGAAAACGCAGATCGGCAGTTCGCGGATTCTCGATATGCTCACCGGAGAAATGCTGCCGAGAATCTGTTAACTCCGTAAGTCAAACACTCTTGTTTGACTATTCACATTTGAAATTAAGCACGTAAGTCAAACAGGATCAATGATTATTTGTTG
>DPVY01000294.1 GCA_003527965.1 Fidelibacterota bacterium | reverse complement strand
AAAATAGTTGACGTTAATCACGAAGAAATAGTCCAGCATATCACTGGCGGTCTGTTTTTCCAGATCACCGGCAAGCAGTTTGGTGATCCGCCGTCTCTCGTCCGGATTAACCTTGGGATTCTTCAGCAGCGATTTAATCGTACTGATCTGCTTTTCACTGGCGCTGCCATTCCCGGCAGAACCGTTGCCGTTGTTGCGATTCAGCAGGGGCGCTTCTTCCGGTTCAGGGAAATCGTAATCATCTTCATCATTGGGGCGGACAATACCCTTCTGGACTTTGGCGATGAAAACACTGGTCGTAACTTCTTTCAGTTGAGATTTGTCAAGTCCGGTGCCGTTCATCTTACTGTTCAGATACATGATTTTCTGGTAGGTGGCAATCCACAAGCCCTCAAAATCGTAGTGTGTGTAATTCATGGTTCTTTCCTTTCTGTTAAATGAATTCGATAAATTGTCTATGTAGTTTCAGATGCTTTTCCAGAATGCAGCTAGGCGGGCAGGATTTCAGCGCCTCCGTACCGGCATTGTAGAGACTCCACATATTCCTGGGCTCAAAGTCGGGATGCTTAGGTTTCAGCCACTCGCGCTTTAAGACCGGCAACTGGCGGGGCGTAATTATATTATGCCCGAATAGCCTTCCCATCTGGGCGAAAGCATGGTCATTCTCCATGGGGATTTCCTTCAGTTTGCGGGAATCATCGACAATGCGGTGGAAGTTGTGCTGAGAGCGATATACAGTGGTGATCATCATCTCCTCAAGGTCTTTCCAGACGTTGCTTGTGTGCTTTCTCATGACGGCAATATCACCGGTGAAAGCCAGATTATCGCAGACAAAGACGCTGGCGCCGATGCAGATGCCAACACTCATGCTCTTATCGTAGGAATTACGGAAGCCGATGCTCAGTCCCATTTCGTCTGAGCCGTTTTGATACATGTGGACACCGAACATCTGGTTGCCGTTGCGGGCTAAACCATACTGGGCTTTGCGGAAAGTGTAATCCTTCAGCAAGTCCCGGCTGACATCAGCCAGATTCATCGCTAAATCGTAATGGCTGACCGGGCAATAGGAATCGGTAGCCGTGGGTAATGGGACGTTTTTCAGTTCGCCTATTTTGACGTAGTTCGCCCCTTTGGTGTGAACCAATAATTGTGACATGATTTTCTCCTTGGTTAAGGTTAATTAGATTGTGGGATTATTACTGATTGGGGGAATCAGAGTAGACGCCGGCTTCCATCAGGGCGATGGCTTTTTCCAGCATCTCATTGACGAGGCGGGTCATGGTCTTGCCGGTTTGGACTTTAAGATGATAAAGCCGTTTAACCAGCAGTGGTTGGATTTTGGGACTGTACATTCTTCAGTTCCTCCTTTCTAATAAGTTTTAGTGAGAACTTCGGTTCGGGCTCGATAATGTTGCATCCATCGACGATCTCACCGGTTTGTTGGTAGTGCTTCCGGATAGCAGACTTATCCGGTGATTGCTTTACCCGGATGAATACGCCGGCATTAATAATGGACTGTTCGTCCAAAACTTCAACCCGGATTGGCTGTTTGCGGAATTGTAGGGCGCCGTGGGGCAGGTTTGCCGTTTTCTGATTGGTGATTGTCAGCCAGTTTTCCAGTGACTTGCTGAAGAAATCATACTGACGCTGTAAGATAGCAGTACGGCGTTCCTTCCAGCGGTTCAGGTGATCGAGCTCCTGCCGGTACAGGGCTTCGATCTCATCCATACGGTCCTGCAGGTAGATCAGTTTCATGCAGGTGACATCGGCGCCGAAGAAATCGCTGATGTCGAGCAAGTCGTCAGGCTCCGGGAATTCCATCTGATCTTCTTCCGGCGGATCGACGAATTCAAAGGGCCAGAGCGTATCCTCCCGATCGGTTGTGATCAGAGATAATACGTCGGCTTGTGCGGGCGTAGTTTGCCCGGGGAGAGTTGTGTTCATGAGAACCTCCTTGGTTTGGGCTTTTGTTAGTATATTATCGGCAACCAGCAGTGTATATTGCCGGTAATATATTCTTTGATTATCTTACAGGAAATACTATATTAACGGCAACTAACAAATGGAGTTGACAATAATATAATGAAAAGCAATAAAAAGAAATCAGTAATTGAATTAATTCGACAATTTGTTGACGGGAAAAAGTACTTTAACGACAAAGCCCTGAAAAGATATCTTCAGGTTGAGCTTAAAAACTATAACAACCAAACCGTGAATCAGTATTTATCTAATTTAAAAAAGAACCGGGAATTATTCAGTTGTGGAAGGGGTTGGTATTCTACTATTGACAAGCCTTTTATTTTAGATACTGAGCCTGTTTTAGATTTGGTTCAGCTGCTACACGGACATTTTCCATTTTTGGAATTTACAGTATGGAGTACACGTCAGATTATTAGTTATTATCATCACCTACCATTTAAATATACATATTTTATCTATACTGATCCTGATGCATTTATACCGGTATTTGAATTTCTTGTTGATAAAGGATTTAATGTTTATAATAATCCGGGCAAACAAATTGTTAGAAAACACTGGATTATTGAGGATGAAAACTATATCATTCGCCAAGCCATATCTGAATCTCCGGTAGAAGGTACTGAAATCTGGAAAATAGCGACTATTGAAAAGATTTTGGTCGATCTATTTGAAGAGAAGGACAAACTGTTTTTAATGGATGGTTCTGAATTCAAACGAATATTTTACAATGTTATTTTTTCTGCCCGTATTAACATACCTACACTGCTCAGATACAGCTATCGTCGTAGCAGGGGGAGAATACGGAAGGAATTTGAGAAACTCCTTTATAGTTATAAAGGTGAATGGGGGGCTGTTTACGATCGATTTAAGGTGATTTCATGATTAACAATAAATGCTTTCAGAAGGACTGGATTCTTAATTTAAGGCAGAGCAGATTCCCAAAAACCGCACCTCAATTGATTGAAAAAACAATCTACGCTTTTGAAATGCTGGGATTAGTGACACAATCCGGTAAGGATTTTGTGTTTAAAGGGGGTACTTCATTAATGCTGTCAATTCCTGATTTTGATCGGTTTTCAATTGATATTGATATTATCGGGCAATTTTCCGAAAGCGAATTAAACCAGCGGATCCGGAACTCCGTGTTTCTCCGGGTAGAGGAAAATGTTCGAAAGGCATCTGATATACCTAAACAGCATTTTAAATTTACATACACATCTATATTCGGTAAGGAAGAATCGGTATTGCTTGACGTATTAAATGAGAAAGTGCCATATAAAATACTGAAAAGTGTACAAATACAAACAGACCTATTCGAGGTTGTCGAAAACCTTAATGTGCAAATTCCAGTGATTGATGAAATATTAGGCGATAAACTAACTGCCTTTGCTCCTCATACAATCGGGATTCAATATGGAATAGACAAAGATACTGAAATTATTAAACAACTGTTCGATATCGGTCGACTATTTGACCATATCTCGGATATCAACTTGCTAATTGATGCCTATCAGACAATATCAAGACAAGAGAACTTGTACAGGAATAACCGATTTTCATCTTCTGAAATCCTTAAAGACACGTTTCAGGCGGGAATAAAATTATGTAATATTGATCTAAAAGGATTTGTTGAGGATGATGAAACAATTGCCCTGCGCAACGGAATTAAAACAGTTGGGGGTTATTTATTCAGGGGCAGGTTGCCTTTTGAAACGGCAAAAATATATGCAGCAAAGGCATCATTGTTAGCAAACATAATTCTTATAAACCAAAAGGATTTTGATATACAACAATTATTATATTCGCCCGTTAAAATGCAACATTTTGAAGATAAAATGTTACCCGAAGAATTTGGTCGCCTTCAAAGACTGAAGAAAATCAATCCGGAATGTTTCTATTACCTATACCAATTATCTACTTTATTGATTAGATAAATAATTACGTCAAATTCAATCAGGTGGAAACGTATGGTAGTGGCATACAAGGGCTGGCGTTTAGCCCTCACGTCAGCCCTTCACATTTTAGAGACATAGAGCGATTGCAGGTTGCCGTCGGGCACGGTCTGCCGTTCACAGCCGCAATGATATTCTACCGCAAACAGTCCCTCGGGCGTGGCGTAAACCATGTGGTAACAGCAATTCCGGATGCCACAGGGATAGGATTCTGAAGGCAAATAATTAATTAAATTCTTACTGATACCGGTCTCCCTCGTGATAAGTTGAATGTTGGTAAAATGAGGTTCGATAGTCATGGTAAATTCTCCTTTCTTTGGTTCTATTACTCCCGGAATGGGCGGAGCCCGGAATGCAGCGGAGGATCGCTGCATTTCCGGGCTTCTTTTTATGTATGGTAAGGCATCAGTTAAGAATCGCCCATAAGGATTTGGTGAATTGTCCGGCTTTATTGAGATAAGGAATGGCTCGAACAACTTCCCGGTTGTCTAAATAACTCTCAGCGCCGTCTTCGGGAATAAACACCGTATTGCCGCTGTAAGGAATCCCGGATTCAATTTGAAAGTCCTCTACTAATTGAAAATCAGCGACAATATCATCATTCGTCCAGAAGCGCATTAATTGGCCAGGTTTATCTTTCATGGTATAGCGAAGTTCATTACCGAAGATATCAGCCAATTGACCATATCCCAGGTGAACCAGAAAACCGCCGCTGCTGGTAGTTCGGGTCAGATAGGCTCGCAGGGCTTCCCTCTTGGCAATAATGCTGAAAGTTTTAGATGCTGTTGTGATGGCGTCAATACCCAGTTTGGAATCGATAGTTCCTTTGCCAATTCCAACCCAGACATTGATCAAGCCCTGAATCTGTTTGATTTCCCGGTTCAATAGGGATTCGAGGTCTTTGGGAATGATACTTAATCCAATCTGATCAGTCCACTCGCGGGCGGGGCGGGCATTATTTCTGAGTTCGTCTATTTCAGAATTAATCCGTTTCAAAGTGGAGTTCCACAGGTGATCCATATAATGCAGCGGTTCTTCAATTTGAACATTGAGTAAGGTTTTTAGATTGT
>DPVY01000069.1 GCA_003527965.1 Fidelibacterota bacterium | reverse complement strand
GCGGTTTAGTGCAACATATGTTCATCCTGTACATTTAAGCTCAAAACAAGTTTCTCCATGCAGAAACTTGTTCAGAAAGTTTCTTAATCAAGAAACAAACAGGTTTCTCTATAAACAAACATTCAATCCGGTTTTGTGGTGATCGATCCATTTGAAACAACGTTAATAAATAATTATTCCATAGTCAAGCCCAAAATTAATAACGTCATGGACGATAATACTCACCCACTCAGACGATAAGTGTAACCGGATTTCGCAATCAAAAACAGGTTAAGGCAAATCTCTGTACCCCGTTTATTTTATGATTTTGGCAAATTAAGAATTAAATTCGGCGAACATTTTACTGATAATTGAAAGGTATTATTACATGGAAAAAAACCGTTGCGCCTGGCCTGCCAATGATCCGCTGATGATCGAATATCACGATACCGAGTGGGGTGTGCCCGTTCATGACGACCGGAAGCTGTTCGAATTCCTGGTGCTGGATGCGTTTCAGGCGGGCTTGAGCTGGTCGACGATTCTGAAGAAACGAGAGAATTTCCGCAAAGCCTTTGATAATTTCGATCCCGGAAGAATTGCTCAATATGATGCAGTAAAAATCGGTGAGTTACTGAGCGACGCCGGCATTATTCGAAATAAAGCGAAAGTCAACGCTACGGTGAAAAATGCCCGGTCGTTTCTAAAAGTGCAAAAGGAATTTGGAACCTTTGACGCATATATCTGGCAGTTTATAGGCGGCAAACCAATCATAAATAAATGGAAAACCATGGCGGAGATACCAACCAAATCCGGGGAAGCCGAAGCCATGAGCGGTGACCTGAAAAAACGTGGATTCGGTTTTGTGGGACCGACTATTTGTTACGCCTTCATGCAAGCAGCCGGCATGGTAAACGATCATGTTGTCGATTGTTTCCGGTATGCTGAGATAAATTCGCTTTTCCGGTAGTTATTAGTCTATCCTGTCAGGAATTATTATGTTGAAATTACCTTTAAAATATACACTTCTCGCTATTTTTGCCTGCCTGCTCTGGTCGACCGCCTTTGTGGGCGTGAAGATCGGGCTGCAATATTCAAAGCCGCTGTCCTTTGCCGGAATTCGTTTCATTATCTCGGGACTAATCCTGCTGCCCTTTGCAGGTTCGTTTTCTGTTGTTCTGAAAACAGTAAAACAGCATCTTTATCTCGTTTTAAAGGTCGCTTTGCTGCAGACATTTATTGTCTATGCGCTGTTTTATACCGGTATGACACTGGTTGCCGGATCGCTTGCGGCAATAATCATTGGCGCATCACCGCTGATATCCGCTATTGTTGCCCATTTCAACATGCCTGATGATGAAATGACCTTCCCTAAAACCGGCAGCCTGTTGCTCGGTTTAGCCGGTGTGGCGATCATCGGGATCAGCCGTCAGCCCTGGTCATCGGCAGGCTTCAGGGAGTTTGTCGGTGTGCTGATATTGCTGACCAGCAGTTTGTCCGGAGCCTTTGCCAATGTCACAGTAGCCCGGGACTCCAAAGGTATCGCACCACTGGCGCTCAATTCTTCCCAGATTTTCATCGGCGGCTTTTTATTACTTTTACTATCGGTTCCCGTCGAAGGGATACCGCGGTTTAATTATCCCGGCGAGTATTATATTGCCCTGTTCTGGTTGTCTTTGGTTTCGGCGGTAGCAATTTCGATCTGGTTCTTTCTACTTAAAAAAACGGGCGTAAAGGTGTCATCTTTGAATCTCTGGAAGTTTATCATCCCGGTCTTCGGCGCCGTGCTGGCTTGGACCATGCTCCCCGATGAGCAGCCTGAAATTTTCGCGATTATCGGGATGATATTCGTCGCTGCCTCTATCATCGCGTTTAATTTTTGTAATATTGTCAGTAAGAACTGTGACTAATTATCTCCGACATTCTCAAAATTATTCCATTCCCGGTATAATTAATATAAATTCTAACCGATATGTGTCGTAAATACCGGGAAAGAAACTAATGAACGTAAGAAAATATAAAGGCGTCCTGGCTTTTAACCTTGAACGCGAACACGAGGCAGCGAAATTTTGTCATAATTTGACGGGGATATTTTCATTGGCCATCAATAATAGATTATAACAGGAGTGGGGATATGGAAACCATCTTTAAAATTATAGAAGACGCGCTTGAAATCAGCCGGAATACGCAGTTGAAAATAGTTAGCTCTATTATTATTATTTTCATCTTATGGGTCATCCGATTTGGTTTTCGCCAGCTGATCTATCGTAGATCAGAAGATGTCAGGTTCCGGTATATTTGGCGGAAAACACTTACTTATATTACGGTACTGATCGGCTTTATTATGATCGGCAGCGTATGGTTCAGTGGATTTAAGGGATTTGGGACCTATTTAGGGCTGTTGTCCGCCGGGCTTGCCATTGCTCTGAAAGAACCAATAACCAATATCGCCGGCTGGATATTTATCATATTTCGGCGATCTTTTTCTGTCGGCGACCGGGTTCAGATTGGTGAACAGGCCGGCGACGTCATCGATATTCGCCTGTTCCAGTTTATTTTACTGGAAATCGGAAACTGGGTTGATGCCGACCAGAGTACCGGTCGAGTCCTTTATATTCCCAATGGACAGATATTTACTCATCCGCTTGCTAATTACAGCAAAGGATTTCAGTATATCTGGGATGAGCTAAATATTCTGATCACTTTCGAAAGTAACTGGAAAAAGGCGCAAGAGATACTGTTGGAAATTGCCAATAAACATGCCGAGCATTTGAGCAAATCCGCCGCCCGAAAAGTCAAGGAAGCCGGTAAAAAATATATGATCTTTTACAAAAACCTGACGCCAACGGTTTATACATCGGTGAAAGATTCCGGCGTACAGCTGGCAATTCGCTATTTGTGCGAACCGCGAAAGCGGCGCGGAACCCGGCATGCCGTTTGGGAGGACATCCTGGATAAGTTCAGCAAAGCAAAGGATATTGATTTTGCCTACCCGACAACGCGATTCTATGATAATGTGGCAGAAGGGAAAAAATGATAATTCGATTTTAACAGGAGAAAATATGGCTGTGATTACACGACCGGTTCAAACTAAGCGGGATTTGAAAAAATTCGTCGATTTTCCGTTTAAACTCTACAGGAAGAATCCCTATTGGGTGCCGCCACTCAAAAAGGAAATCCTTAGTACGCTCAATAAGAATATAAATCCGACTTTTGAGACCTGTGATGCCGAGTTATGGTTAGCCTACAAAGATGATAAAATCGTTGGTCGGATCGCTGGAATTATCAATCACCGGCATAACGAATATACCGGTAAAAAACAGGCACGGTTCGGTTGGGTAGATTTTATAGATAATCCGGACGTGTCAGAGAAATTATTTAAAACCGTTGAGCAATGGGCAAAAGAAAATGGCGCTGAGTCACTACACGGTCCCCTCGGTTTCAATGATCTTGATCAGTCGGGGATGTTGATCGAAGGCTTCGAAGAGCTATCGACGATGGCAACGATCTACAATTATTCTTATTATCCTCAACACCTGGAAAAATTCGGTTACGTGAAGGATGTTGACTGGATCGAATACCGGATACAAACGCCGCAGGAGATTCCGCACCGGATTGATGAATACGCCAAACGAATCGCGAGTCAACAGGAAGTGCATATCATCGAAACCAGGAAAAAAGCTGATCTACTGAAATATGCCCGTGAGATTTTTGATCTTTTTCAGGAGGCGTATAAAGTTCTCTACGGTTTTGTTCCGCTCAGTTCCGGCCAGGTAGATAATGTTGTTCAGAAATACTTCAGTTTTATTCACCATGAATATGTTGCGCTCGTCGCAGATAAAAATGACAAACTTGTGGCATTTGGAATTACCATGCCGTCATTGTCAAAAGCCTTACAAAAAGCCAGGGGTCGGCTGCTTCCCTTCGGATGGTGGCACCTGATGCGGGCAATGAAGCATTGTGATGTCGTGGATTTTTACCTGATTGGCGTCAAACCGGAGCTCCAGGGCAAAGGCATCCCGGCTCTGATCCTGAACAATCTTGGTCATACATTCCTTGAAAAGGGAATAAAATATGCCGAATCCAATCCCGAGCTGGAAATGAACACTAAAGTACAGGCACAGTGGAAATTCTTCGAGCGGCGACAACATAAAAGACGGCGCTGCTATGTGAAAGCATTAAAACCAATGCAATAAGACTCGATAGCTCCGCGCGTAATTCTGATTATCCAATATCAAAGTATTTATGTCATTATCGCTCCTTTTCCTTTTTGGCTGTATCAATGCTTTTTTCTTACTCGTTGCAAAGCCCCGGCTTTGTAATGAAAATTTCATCCTTCTTTAGCATTCCCAAGCTGGGGCTTGGGAATGAGCATGGTAAACCGTTCCTGTAAGTC
>DPVY01000027.1 GCA_003527965.1 Fidelibacterota bacterium | reverse complement strand
CTTTCAGCATCGGGGAAATATACCGGCTCAATCATCATGCCCTTTTTAAATAATAATTACAATAAACATGGTCTGTGTGGTTGGCAATTGGAAGACGTGACACCACTTGACGCGGTTTTAAGCGAAATCGATCTGGTGCTGGAATCAAAAACGACAAAACCCGGCGGGGGAGAATTTTCAGGGCTTGTAGACGGTGATCAGGTTGTGGCAGAACTGAGTGGAATCATCGGGGAGGAGGTTCCTCTCTCACCGATGCCAAGCACAAAAAGAGGTATGGTTAGCATAAAAACTATCAGTGAAGTTTACCGTCCGGATATTCTGGTTCATCCCGGAGAGAAGGTACACCGGAAGATTACGATTCCGGGATTAACACCTGATGATTTAAAGGATTTAAATGTCAAGGTAAAAATTCCCGACGGTATGAAATTTAACCTTTCACAAAAAGAATTTACCTGGTTTCCCACAGACAGACAGTTTGGGTTACATACTATCGAGGCTGAATTTACCTGGGGGCAGAAACGGGAGGTACAATCCTTTACCGTTTATGTAAATGATCGCCCGGTGATTACTTCGGCTTATCCCATCCGGGATATTATTCAGATTGGCGAATCCTTTAAATTTAATATACAAGTCGAGGATAATAACGATAATGCCTTTCTGGGATATAAGTTGATTAATGGTCCCGATGGAGCGATTATTGAGGCTAATGGTGATCTCAGCTGGAAGCCGTCCTTCGATCAAAAGGATTGGTATGATTTTATCATTGAAATCTCCGACGGATATGACACCGACCGGATGGCTTTTTCACTATTTGTCAATCACCCGGTAGAAATAGAATCTGCGGCAAATCCATTAACGTCATTAGGCGCTAAATATCATCATCGTCCGGTTCTGAAGGATAATAACGAGGGATTTTACGTCTTTTGGTATGATCTTTCACCGAGGATTGAGAATTGGCGCAGATCGGGTATCTACGAAACAAAGATTCTCGATGATGCCGTTCGTAAGAACCTGTCGCTATATATTAAGCGCTATAAGCACGAATTTATCCCGGAAGCCAATCCGGCGGAAAAGGCTCAAGATACGCACCTGATTGAGGATGTTTTTATATTTGACGGCAAGCTAGTTTTTGTTTTTAATATACCCGGCAATAAAACCCCTCAAGCGCAGGATGTAATTCAAACTTTTTTTTCCGATCTGGGCTTGAATGTCCCAAAACACTCCCCTCCGGAACGAAGATATTATTATAACTATACACTCAAGGAGGCACCCACCGGTCTGGTGATGAACGATGAAGGGGAAATTGACTGGATACCCGATAAGAACCAGCTTGATTATAATTCCCTTTCATATACGGTGTCAGACGGGTATTTCACCGCCGAAGAACACGCCCAAATCTATGTCAATTCACCACCGGTAATCGTTTCCACTCCGGATACCATCGCCTATGTGAATAGTTTATGGCAATATGAGATCAAAGTAACCGATCTGAACACGGACAGCAAACTAAGCTATGAGCTCGTCAACGCCCCGCCAGGAATGACAATATCTCCGCAGGGAATAATTTCATGGAAACCGTCGGAATTGCAGCTCAACGATCATGTCTTCTCTTTTAAGGTGTCCGACGGAATGAGCGAGGCAATTCAGAAAAGCGGGCTTTTTGTCAATGTTAAACCCGGAATATTGTCGGTTCCTGAATCGGTAGCCCTGACAAAATTAAAATGGGAGTACCGCCTGGATGCCGAAGATCCCAATGGTGATCCGCTGGTTTACAAAGCCGTGCGACTTCCGAAATATGCCCGTTTTAATTCAAAGACCGGCGTGTTGTCCTGGAATCCGAGAAAATCACAAAAAGGCGTCAATGATATTATTTTAGAGGTAGTTGACTCACACGGCGGAAGCACACTCCAGGAATTTCAGGTACATGTATTTCACAATCCCGGTGCCAAGCGCTTGAATTTTCTGAGAAATACGGTTTCTTTGCTGGCCCTGATCGGGGTGATTTACATGATTGCAAGATAAACTTAATCACTAAAAGGTGGTAATTTTTGAGTAATTGCCGCCTTTATTTTTTCACTTAGATCACTGCTGATCTGCAGAATTAATAAGTTGGTGATCGTTTTGGCTGAAGCGGGGAAATTCATGGCGTCTTTTTCGGTGGTGATTAAATAATCACATCTCTTTTCGATCGATTCCCGGACCAGACCATCCAGATCGGCTTCGGAATATTTATAGTGATCGTGAAAACTGTTTTCTATGATTGACGCCGGATTTAAATATCCGATCGTGTTAAAGAATTGAACCGGATTTCCCAACCCACAAAAGCCGAGAACCTTTTTATTGCGAATCGATTCCGGGGCTATTTCTTCACCGGAATTGTAATGAATAATTTTCCCGATTGAAATAGGCAGGGCGTCTATGAACAGATTGGATTGTTTCTTTTGAAAAAATGACCTGATCGGATCAGAAATTTCAGCGGTGCGCGTGATCAGCAAAATATCGGCGCGACGCAGCCCCCGCCATGATTCCCGTAGTCTGCCCGCCGGAAGGACGGCTTCTTTGGCGGGATCACTATATCTGTCCCATAACACAATATCAATATTCCGAGCGAGTGCGCGATGCTGAAATGCGTCATCGGCAATCAACACGTTACAGTGGTATTTTTCGATAGCGCTCCGGGCGGCTTCAACCCGGTTTGTATCGGCAATAACAACTGTGTTTCCTGATTTGCAGGCAATAAGATACGGTTCATCGCCGGCTTCAGAAGGTGATGCCAGAATCGCCTTACCATCCTTAACAACAACCTGCCCCTTACTTTTTCGCCGATAACCACGGGTAACTACACCGACTTTGTAACCTTTTGATTCGAGAAAGGAAGCCAACGCAATGACAAGGGGGGTTTTTCCGGTGCCGCCGAGCGTGATATTACCAACGGCAATCACCGGCGCCGGTAGCATTATGATTTTCAGAACGGAATGA
>DPVY01000065.1:5305-5484 GCA_003527965.1 Fidelibacterota bacterium | reverse complement strand
TCTCTTTTTACGAATCCATCATATTTAAAGAAAAAAACAATTGACAAAGAACCTATAAATATCTAAAATGGATCAATAACTCTAAAAGGTAAGAGTGAAATTTGATTAATTATCAATATAACAACTAAGGAGGAATTCATGGATCCTTTTTCATGGTCTTATACGTTAATGATGTATCT
>DPVY01000065.1:0-4936 GCA_003527965.1 Fidelibacterota bacterium | reverse complement strand
GGTCTGGCGATCAAAGTTTTTGATTGGCTATCGACTTCAATCGATGAATGGGAGGAGATTAAAAAAGGGAATATCGGCGTTGCGCTGATTATCTGTTCTCTTATTCTGATGGTCGGATTGTTGGTCTATAAAGTCATCTAATCTGTCCAAAAATGCTGTTTAAACGGAAAGCCCAATATTTTTAGGGCTTCCCGTTATTTTTATCTTAAACAGGTGGTGAATATCACTGTCAATCTGAGGGTTGATTCCCGAAAAAAAATAGTGTATATTAAAATCAGTAATGGGAGGAGTGAATTATGAATAAAGAGCCCCAAAACGAAGATAAAAATATTAATCGGCGTAACTTTTTAAAAAAGATCACAATGTCCGCCGTGTTTATGGTTCCCACGATTCAGACTTTTAAACTTCTGCAAAGTTCCCCCTGGTGGTGGTGGACCGGACATCACCATCATCAAGGAAGTGGAACCGGGCCGACTCCACCTCCGCCGCCACCGCCACAGGGTGGCGATAACTGGGGTAATCCGTAAGATACTTTTTCTGGTAAATTTAAAAAGGGACAGAATTTTCTGTCCCTTTTTTAGTATTTTCTGATATGCTGAATTATTATGGAAAATCGTCGCCCCAAATATATGATTGAATCGAGTCAACGGTAACCGAAACCGCCGCTTCGATTTCGGCATAAGTGGAATCGCCTATAGTCCAAAGTGAGTCTTCTGAATTAATATAAAAACCTGAAAAATAATTGTTGATATAATAGATCGCTTTATCGATCATATTTAAGGTAGAATAAGAGTCCAGTGTAATGAATCTTATCAGTTGTGGAGAATAAGCCGAATCGTGTTGAAAAGTATAGAGTGAGTCCACTAAAAATAATTCCTCGCAATTTTGCATCGCAAAAATATAGTTCTGATTTTTGTAATAGCTTACCGATATTCCCATTAACGCTGAAACATACAGTCCATCGGTTTCCAAAACATCATCAAAGGCGGATATGGCCCAATCGAGAGAGTCAATTTTTAAATAACACCAGCCGGTGCCTGTTAAAGCGTCCGGCTCTTCGGGATTAAAACTGTGGTATTGTTGAAAATAATCGAGAGATTGCTGGTAGAAGCCTTCAGAGAATTTCGCCCAGGCGTACTGAAGAAAATTTGCAGTGTCGGCGCTTGTAATAAAAGTGTTGCCCGGGGTGTTTGTCACATTTCCGGCGACATCAGTGCTAGCGGTTTTGTAATAATATTCCGAAGACAACCGAAGATTTTCAAGGGTTATAACATGAATTTGCCGGAATTCAGAGTCACTTTGAACCAATGTATCCTGCGAACCAACTAATCCGTAGAATACCTGTACCGAACAGGGTTCATCGGTTTCCCAAAATATTGTGGCGGTGGTATCGGATAAGGCTATAACAGAGGGTGCTGTTTCGATATTTGGTAAATCTTCATCATCTTTTACTTTTATGACTTCTTTTTCACAATTAGCCGTAAAAAGAAATGAAGCGGTTAAAATTGAAAACAGTAAAATACTTTTAATCTGACGCATCAATTGATTCTCCAATATATTATAAATTGTCTTTAGCATAATTTATAGCGGCAATTAATGCTGTTTCGTAATTGTTATAAACGGCGCTGTTGACAACCCATGTTGAAGGGATATTCGGATCAAGACCGTTTTCTTCCCAGACCAAGTCCAGTTCTCTTTGGGCATTAGCCATTTGTCCTTTTTGGAAAAAACATTCCGCTAAAATCAGGCGAACATTTTTATAACTGATTACCGGATTGTGTTCAAGTACCCAGAATGGATCATAACTAATTACCTGATTACAGTAGAAAATCGCCGAATCGGGTTTTTGATCAATTTGGGCAACTAACGCCAGCCCCGTTAAGGTAATCGGCAGGTAGGGATTTAGAGAATATGCTCTGGTAAAATTAATCCGGGCTTCATGCAGAGAATCCAGTCTGATTTGGGTCCAGGCAATAGATGCCACGGTTTCCGCGCGATTTGGATTTTGGTGATATGATTCATACATCAGAGCCTGAGCGCCTGAAAAATCATCTGCAGCGTAAAGATTCCACCCCTCTCTTACCAAACTAATCACATTATGAAGTGTATGAAATGTGTAATTATCGGATTTTACCGGTCCGTTATCGGCAAAATCCCAGACATATATTTTGTAATGATATTCCATATAAGGAACCAGGGCGCCAATAGTAAATTGATGATATTCACGGTTTTCGGGAATAATAAATACGGAATCGTAATCGGTAGAAATGCCGTATTTTATTTCAGCATGACAGGCTTCGTTGGTCTCAAAAACAATTGTGGCGCTGGTATCATCAACGAAGACAACTTCCGGAGCTCTGCTGATAGCCGGTTTGGTGTTGTCGAAAGTATAAGTTATTTTTCCGCAACGGAACGAAATTACAATTACGATAATAAAAAACAGGAGAAGTGTGAATCTTGTAATCTTAATCATATCCAATCTCCGTTTATTTCAACAGGGTCAATTTTTGGTTGTTTTCAAAGAGAGTCTTGCCGCCTGCTGAAACAGTAAGTTTTAGTAAATAGGTACCCGACGCAATGATCTGTCCGGAATTATTTTTCCCATCCCAGATAAGTTTATAGGCTCCCGGTTGCTGCATATTGTTGATCAGTGATCTGACTTCTTTGCCTAACAAATCATAAATTTTCAGAGATACCAGACCGGTTTTTTCGAGAGAATATTTTATAGTTGTCGAATTGTTAAAAGGATTCGGATGAGACGGGTAGAGATGAAATTTATTTACAATTACCGGTTGCGCTTCATAATTCGCCATGGTTTTAAAAAGTTGGTAAATTCCGGTTCTGGTAATCGGCATATTTTCAGAATATTGACAAACAGGAATCCATTTCTCACTTTGGTAAAAGTAGAGTGCGCTTTCGGAATATAGGGATTTATCAATATTTTTCAATTTCAGATATGCCGGTTTTTTAAATGTAATATTTTCAGGTCCGATATAAACAGGACTACCGATCGTTTCGCTGTTCCTAGGAAATTCCAGATCCATTTTACCGCTATGCAGCAACATCTTAATGTCTTTTCCCAGCGCTCCGGCGGGAATGTATAATTCAATTTCCGTATTCTTAGTAAGTATTTGATTGTTTTCAGCTGCTTTTAATAATTGTAACTGAAGGGAAGCGGAACCTGTTCCGGTATTTCCTGAAAAATCAGTTGCGGAAACGGCAAGAGTTTTTGTACCCGGCTCATCCAGCAGCACCCTGTAATAATAGATATTCGGTGGTGAATTAATCTCCATGAGCTCGACCGGCTCATTGTTGAAAGTCGCTGCAATTGATAATAGCGGTTCATTGGGGATAATATAAAAACTCGCATCATCGGGGAAATAAGTGTTTTGCGAGATGACAAAAGAGAAATCCGGGGCATTATGGTCTTCAGTATATGATGCTCTAATATTAAAATATGCGCCGTTTTCAGGTATTTCGAAGCTGTAGTATTGATTGGCGGAATTACGTAAATCCGGAACAAGCACTGTGCTGTTTTGGGAATCGTAAAGGCTAAATTTTACCGATTCCGGCACAAGCCGTATTTGCGGCCAGACCAGATAAAAAGTTTTTCCGAAGTGTGATTCATCGGTTCTTACCCGAAATTCCCAATTATCTGAATCATCAAATTGATCATGTATATCATACGCAAGAAATTTAGCATCACTGTTACGGAATTGCATTTGGACGAAATTTCCCCAGATATCGGAGCCTTTGAAATCAAGTGCATCCCAGGCGTCAAAACCGTCTTTAGCGGAATCTGAAACTCCGATCCCGTTTTGAGTGTCCTGCAATATTCCGTCGTCGGAAACAGCCCCTATTTTTAAAAACCAATCCCACTCAGTTGAAACAGTAGCGGTCTTATAATTATGTTTTTTTCTGATTTTTGCCAGGTCCTTTGATATTAATGAAGGTTTTGCAAGAACCTTTGTATTTGGAATTACAAGTTCTAAATCGCTAATGGAATCCAATTGAACAAACCAAAAGCCCTGCCAGACAGAGAGTGTATCATCGTTTTTGGCTGCATCGGGGATAATTATTTCGTATTGGTTAGTAGTGTGATCCCAGGTATAGGCATATCGGCTGATCAGCCCCTTTCTTGCAGCCGCCATTAAGGTTAGCTCTTTGTAATTTTCGTTGCTTTTATAATAGAGAATTTTTGAATTTGACCAGTCGATTGTAAAAATAAACGGATTTGCAAACATATTAAAGCCGGGCGGATGCGATGGAACATCCCAAACGACTGACGGAGCCGCCGCCACATTAAGTGTGACTTGACTATTTAATGGATATCCTTTTACGTCTACATCAACATGTTCATCGTATACTTGCCAGACAAAATGAGATATTCCCGGATAACAATCCGGTGGTTGATAAATAGTCCCGTCACCATATTCATAATATTCTGAAACGGAATCTTCGGTTGTCCAGCGAATGCACATCCAGTTTTCACCGTTAGGCATTTCTCCGCCAAAATCATCGCCATAAACAGCGAAGGGATCGCCGTTGTCGGGAACGAGAGGTACACCCAACAATACCCAGGTTGAATACGGAAAATTGGGATAAATAGCCGTTACCTGCCCACCACCACCACCGCCGCCGCGTGAAGCCTGGTATGTGTTGCCATAGCAACCGATGTTGATTCTATCACCGTTATCTTCCGGTTCGCTACTGTAATCGTCATTAGGATCGCCGGCATTCAAACAGGGTGAATCGGCGTCGTCCGGAGCCCAACTGCCGAAATGCCATGAAAAGAGGGTGCTTTTAATATGAAGATCATCATCAAGCCATCCTGACCCTCCGAGAGTGCCGTCAACTCCGGCGGGATCCACAAATAGCGGATCTTCCGAAAAAGAGCCGATTCCCTGAGATGCTCCACCATACCAGTTATTAGTAT
>DPVY01000236.1 GCA_003527965.1 Fidelibacterota bacterium | reverse complement strand
TGATAGAGCAAAATTGCAAATTTAGTGCGATGACCGCCGATATGCTTTTTGATGAAATCGAAAAGCAGGCAGAAATGGGTGTTGATTTTATGACTTTACACTGCGGGGTAACTCGACGTTCATTGGAATTTCTCGATAATAATCCGCGGATTATTGGCGTTGTAAGTCGCGGCGGCAGTTTGCTTAAACGTTGGATGATTGATAATAGCAGAGAGAATCCGCTATTTGAACAATTTGACCGCGTTTTGGATATATGCGAAAAGTATGATGTTACAATAAGTTTAGGGGATGGAATTCGCCCCGGCGCAGGAGCAGATGCAACGGATCGCGGACAGATTGCTGAATTGCTGGTTTTGGGCGAACTTACCGAACGGGCATTAAAGCGCGGTGTCCAGGTTATAGTGGAAGGGCCGGGGCATGTTCCTTTGGATGAAATAGAGATGAATGTCAGGCTTATGAAAAAAATCTGCTCAAATGTCCCTTTCTATGTATTAGGTCCACTTTGCACCGATATAGCGCCTGGTTATGACCATATTGTCGGCGCGATAGGCGGCGCTCTGGCAGCTTCATTCGGCGCCGACTTTCTCTGCTATGTAACACCGGCTGAACATTTATGCCTTCCCGATGTTGATGATGTAAAATCGGGTGTAATTGCCAGTAAAATCGCCGCCCACAGCGGTGACATTGTTAAAGGAATTAAAGGGGCTTCGGAACGTGACCTGGCTATTTCAAGGGCACGTCGGGAATTAAACTGGGCGGAAATTTACAATAATTCAATTGATCCTGAATATGCGCGCAAGCGTAAGGAAGACTCGGCAAGTGCAGGTAAAAATGTCTGTACAATGTGTGGTCACCTCTGCGCCATAAAAACAGACAGTAATATTGATTAATTAATCCCAAATATTTAATTTTTATATAAGGGAGAGAGGTGAAATATTTTTTAACAATTGCCGCATCGGACAATTCAGGCGGCGCCGGAATACAACAGGATTTAAAAATAGCTTCTCTCTTTGGCTTTTGGGGGCTTTCCGCCATTACCGGATTAACCGTTCAGGACTTTTCAGGTGTGGACTCGGTATATCCTGTACAATCGGAAATTTTACGAGAGCAAATCGAAAAATGCTTTGTTAATTTTAATGTTACAACAGTGAAAATTGGTGCGATTTGCAGTTTGAAAAACATAGAGATAATTTCCGATTGTCTTGAAAAATATTCACCTAAATATGTTGTTCTTGATCCGGTATTTGCTTCAAGCAGCGGGAAGATGTTTTTTAATCGCGATGAGGTTGATATTTTACGAAAAAGGATTTTACCGCTGGTAACTATTGTAAAACCGAATCGCTTCGAGCTTGAATTGATTAGCGGGCGAAAATTAAAGGATATAAATACGGCAAAAGAGATCGCTAATGATTTATCTCGCCAATATAATTGTGCTTTTTATATTTCCGGCGGTCATTTTTCAGGCGATCAAATAAGTGAAATCCTGATAGAAAAGGGCTCTGTTTATCAGGTTAATAAAAATAGAAAAAAATGGAGTTATACCCATGGAACCGGCTGCACACTTACTAGTGCGATTGCATGTTATTTAGGGCAAGGGAATTTATTGGCAACATCCTGCAAACTCGCCACGGAATTTGTCACAGAGTTCTATGATAAAATCGAATATTCTTTTAAATCCGGGAAAATATATCAAAAGTAATAGAGTGTATACCGATGCATAATTAAGGGCTCCTGAAAAAGCCATTCGGTTCCGTCAGGTCCTCAGATTTGGCGGAACAACGGAAGCGTCAGGAGTGAGTTCCTGATGTAACTAAAAACGACACTTGCCATTCCGTAGAAGGAGCCACGGAACGAGAGCAAAGAGGTAGTTTCCGTTACAAAGCTGGGGTTTTGTAACGAGTAAGACGTGATGGATATTTTGCGAAAAAGGATTTTACCGTTATTTGAAGGTATGCTGATTATGACGACTAATTTAAAAGCCCGAGATTACCGAACATTTTTCTTTCGGTGGAAGAAAGATCTTGTTTCTCAAATGACTCAGTAGTATGTGCCTTGGCATTATCAGATAATTTTCCCATTTTCTTTAAGCCTTTTGTATTGTTCGGGATACAGTTTCTCAAAACAATCCGGACATATACCGTGACTAAATACGGCATCTGAATATTTACTGACATAGTTCTCAACTTCGTCCCAGTAGCCTTTATCATCACGTACTTTTTTACAGCTGGCACAAATGGGAATTAATCCTCTTAGCGTTTTTACTTTTATAAGAGATTCTTGTAGCTCAGTAATAAGTTTCTCTCGCTCTTCTTCCATCCGTTTGTGATCATCTTCTATTTTTTTATGTTTGATCGCATTTGCTACTGTTAATGGGAGAACTTTGAGATAGTTGCGTTGATGGTCTTTTATCAAATAATCGTATGCGCCTGCTTTCATGGCTTTAACAGCGACTTCTTCATCGCCGACACCGGTAACCAGTATAATTGGAGCATCTGTTACAAAGTCGAAAAAGTTAAATGCTATACCATCGCCGAGATTGTAGTCTGTTATCACAATATTAAATATTTCAGAATTTAGAATTTCTTTTGCTTCTGAGACAGAACCCGCTATGGTATAATCATATAAAAGATTTTCATTTTTAACCAATCGTTTAAAAGCCACCTGGTCAACCTTATCATCTTCCACCAGTAAAACCTTTATTCTTTCCTTTTCCATATCTGCGATTCCTTCCTTAGCGTTTTAATTAGTAGAAAATAATTATTCCGGCAATTCGCTTAGAGTCCAGTATAAATTTATCGTCTTTATCGTTTCAACAAATTGCTGATAATCCACTGGCTTTATCATATAGCCAGAGACAGTCAGTTTAAAGCTTTCGACTTTATCCTGTTCTTCTTGCGAAGTTGTCAATATTACAACTGGAATTTTATCCAGTAATTTTTCTTCTCGCGCTGCTTTTAGAAACTCGATACCGTTCATTCTGGGCATATTCAAATCTAAGAGAATGATACATGGTCGGTCATTATTTTTATCTCTCAGAAATTCTATAGCCTCTTCACCATTGTTTACAATGTCTAATTTATTTGTGACATTAATATCTTTAAGAGCTCTTTTTACTGTCATTACATCAATGCGATCATCTTCAACAAGAAGGATGTTCTTTTTACTTTTCATCATTATTTTTCGACTCCTATATACTAACTTTCTCTTTTGATAACGTAAAATAGAATGTACTACCC
>DPVY01000115.1 GCA_003527965.1 Fidelibacterota bacterium | reverse complement strand
CAACAAATAATCATTGATCCTGAATAAGAGTCGTTACACTGGCCGGCATCGAGAACACGTGGAATACCGCCGATTTCGCCGAGATTCAATTTATTGTAACGATATTTGGCGCAGCCGGCGGTTAATATAACGGTGTTTGGGGGCAGTTCCTCGGCTACCTCGGTGAAGTAGGTGCGGCCCTTCTGGCGGCCATCGCAGCCGGCCATGACTACGAAACGTTTGATGGCACCGGACTTGACGGCGTCAACGATTTTATCAGCCAGTACCAACACCTGTGCGTGAGCGAATCCACCGACGATTTCGCCGGTCTCGATTTCGGTCGGGGGCGGGCAGGTTTTTGCCATTTCAATAATTTCCGAGAAATCTTTTGACTTGCCATTTTCACGATCAGCAATATGTCTGACACCGGGGTAGCCGGCCATGCCAGTAGTGAAGATCCGTCCCTTGTAACTGTCTTTGACCGGTGTGATACAGTTTGTGGTCATCAAGATAGGGCCGTTGAAGGATTCAAATTCCTGATTCTGCTTCCACCAGGCATTACCGTAATTGCCGACGAAATGATCGTATTTCTTAAATGCCGGGTAATAATTGGCCGGCAGCATCTCACTATGGGTGTAGACATCTACGCCGGTGCCTTCGGTTTGTTTCAGCAATTCTTCCATGTCTTTCAGGTCGTGGCCGGAAATCAGGATGCCGGGATTGTACCGAACACCAATGTTTACGGAGGTGATTTCAGGATTTCCATAGGCGGTGGTATTGGCTTTATCCAGCAGGGCCATAGTATTGACGGCGATTTCGCCCGCTTTAAGAACCAGCGCGATCATTTCATCGATGGAAAGGTCTTTCATGGTTGAGGCCAGAGCTTCAGAAAGGAAAGCATAGATTTTCGGATCTTCATGTCCCAACATAGCAGCATGGTCGGTATAGGCCGCGATACCCTTTAGGCCGATGACCAACAATTCCCGCAGTGACCGGATATCTTCATTGGCGGTGGAAAGTACGCCGACTTCCAAAGCTTTTGCGTGAAATTCCTCTACCGAATCAGCGGTCCAGAACACTGCTTCGGGGAGCTCGTCATTAATGATGCCGGCGTGCTTTTCTTTCAATTCCTCACGCAGTTTGATCGCTTCCCGAATTCTGGTAATAAACACCTCATCGTTGAAGTTGGCGTTGGTAATTGTCATAAATAGTGATTGGGCGATGAATAGACCGGTTTTCGGATCCGTATCGCCGGCGGCTTCGGAAATTGAAGAAATACCTTTTAAAACATAAATCAATAAATCCTGAAGATCAGATGTGGATTCTTGTTTACCGCAAACACCACGGATTGTGCAACCTGTGTTTTTCGCGGTTTCCTGACACTGGTAACAGTACATACTCATTGTATACTCCTCTGTTTTTGTTATGATTTTATCATGGTTAATAACATTTTTACAGGCGTCAATGCTTTGAGGGCATGGGGATCATTAGCAGGCATGATGATGAACTTTCCTGATTGAATAATGTATGGCTGTTTAGAAATTGTGATTTCCATTTCGCCGTCCAAAATCTGAACCAGCGCGTCAAAAGGTGCGGAGTGTTCACTTAATCCCTGACCTTTATCGAATGCAAAAAGGGTCACAGTTCCGGTTGGTTTTCGAATAATTTCGCTACTGACGACTGCATTTTTCTGATAGTCTATTTGAGATGCCAAGTCGCCGTTACTTATTGCTTTCATAATAGTTCTCCTTTTATTGAGATAACGGATACTTTGACCATCACGGATTTCCCGGCCTCTTCCAGGGCACGCTGAACGATGATTTCGGTTCCACCGCAACAGGGCACTTCCATTCTGGCAATTGTAATTGAATTAATGTGGTGATTTTGTAAAATGGTGGCAAGTTTGTGGATATATTGATCGATGGTCTGATCCAGTTTTGGGCAAAAGGTTATTACGATTTTACCTTTTACATAGCGTTCATGAAAATTAGCAAAGGCAAAGGGAACACAATCCGCGGCAATCAGCAGGTTGGCATTATTAAAATAAGCAGCATTGGGATTTAACAGTTGCAGTTGGACGGGCCACTGTTGCAGCTGACTATGTAAATGTGCCGGAGTTGAATTTGTTGCTTGTGCGGTGGGTGAAATTGATTGTGCCGCACTTCCAGGGCAACCGCCGACGCAGGAATGATCGGTTTCCTTTATTTTTGGAATAGGAAGACCTTTTTCTTTGAGAATATCTTTGGCTTGATTATAAAATTGAAACTCACCATGCTCCAGCAGATGCTTGAGGTGGGCTTTGATGGTGTTTGGTCCGGCAGCGATGATGTTTTCCATCACAATAGCTTCATTATAGGGTTTGGCTTCCCGTTCTTCAGTGGTAATCGCATTTTCCGGGCAATTCCCGATGCAGGTGCCGAGTCCATCACAAAAAAGGTCACTGATCAGACGAGCTTTACCGTCGATGATCTGCAGAGCACCTTCAGGACAATTGGGGATACAGAGTCCGCAACCGGTGCATTTTTCGTCGTCTATTTTGATGATTTGGCGTTTCATATTTGGGTTTCTTTGATATGTTTGTTAATACTAACAAACTCATTATATTAAAATTTTTATTGGGTTTGGATGACCTTTTTAATTGTTTGCCAGAGTGACATGCCTTCGGATTTCAGGTCGAAGGAAAAATTACTGTAACCCCAACGGTTGACCAGCAAGCGCATTGAGCCCACAATGATCTGAAATAAGTGGGGGTAGGGAATGTCCGACAGAATATTGCCTTCCAGTTGAGCCTGGCGGATAGCTAAAACGAGCAGATTGCGGTGATCATTTATAATACCGAGGAATTTTTGAGATAGCTGCGCTTCATATTGGAAGCTCTCGTCGGAGAACATGACTTTAGCGAGGGCATGATCTTTAGTAAAAAGTTGATAGCGGTTCAACAGGAATATTTCAATGCGTTCGATTCCCGTCAGGCCGGGTTTCATCATATCCTGACGAAAAGACAGGGTTATTTTCTCAAAGTAGTCGAGTACTGCAACCATAATATCCATTTTACTCTGGAAATGGCGGTAGATAGCCGGCTCGGAAATTCCGATTTCCTGTGATATATGCTTGATTGTGAGTTGCTGAATGCCCTGATTGGCGATCAGATTGATCGAAGTTTTGACGATTTGTTCCTGGCGGCTGCTAAATTTTCTCATTATCTCTTGTTAGTTAATAATCACTAACAATAACTTAAATAAAATTCCTGCCTTGGTCAAGTCTTATTTTTACAATTGTCCAAAAAAAGAATTTGAGCCTTGGAGTGCGACGTCAACCTCTGCGATCATTAATATATTGATCGTTTCGCGGATATGCGAAGTTGCAACCGATCGGAAGTCGGTCAAATCATTTTACAAATCTCTCATCGTCTTTTGATGTATAAAGTTTATGTAGATTCTTCTCAAGCCATTCTATTTTCTCTACATCTCTAATGTCGAATTCCGGTACATAAGGTTTGATATCCAACAGGGGCGTACCATCTACAATGTCTAAATCTTGAATATGAAGTATATTTTCTTCAACTCTGACAAGGCGCACTGTTGAGATGCCAATTGGGTTCGGACGAGCCGGCGCCCGTGTTGTAAATACTCCGTGTAATTGGTCATCCATAATTTCACCTCTTTATACAGGCATCTTCCGATAACATCAAAATAAACGAACCCTTGTAAGATTATTTGTAAATATTCGGGATTGATGATCCCGGTTGGACGATCTCAGCGGCGGCATTTACTTCTTCCGAAGCCGCGGAATCCACATTGGGACTTCCCGCATATACTGCTCATACTCCTTCCCAAAGCGTTCAAGCAGCAGCTTTTCTTCGTGGCGGGAGATGTAATGCAAAAACACAATCGCAATAATCCACATTAGTGCAGCAGCCAGCGATATACTCAGCATCAGAAAACCAAGATAAAGCAGAATCTCGCTCATATACACAGGATGGCGAATGACGCCGAATACGCCTTTTCTGATCACGCCGGGTTTTTCCCGCTCCTCGCCGAACACAATAGACAGTCCCGTTTTTGCCAGGTAGCCCGATAGAACCAAAAGGATGATCCCACAAGGTGTCCTGAATCCGTTTGGCACATACTGGTTGAGGAAAGTCGTGTACTTGAAAAAGAATGCGTCGGATATCCAAATCGCCGCAAACAGGCATGCTATGATCATCTGTCCGGCATCGCCAACTGCATGTTCGCCGGTAAGATCGTCGCGCTGGTGTAATGCTTTCTTCCGCTTATGTGTCATGTTATTTCCTTTCACGTCTTTTACTGTGCGTTAACGGTTGTATAACCATCACAAAGTGTACGTCGGAACATTTTATCGTATTCCTTACTAAATCAGGTTGCATTATAGTGTAGTTTAGCCTTTTTTGTGATAGAAACAATAAAATCTGTTTTATCTTTTGTATATACGACTCTGTCACCCGGATATTGTTCAGAAAGAAAAATATCAAATAATCGCCGGTTTTTTAAAATCAGGCTTGTTTACGGAACCTGAACTTTGAAGATGGATAAGGATTTGTCCGATATAATGGAATATTCTGGTACGGCTGCCGGTATTATCAGCGATTGCCCTTTATGAAAGGAAAGTCTCAATTCCTGATTACCCCACTGTATTGATCCGTTGCCCTCGACTGCCAATAACAGCTCAATTTTGTTCCCCGTAGTGAATTTTCGGGAAGCGGAGCCGAATGTGATTTGACTGATAGCGAAATCCGGTGTAAAGGTCGGATATTGAATCTCGTTGCCGACTATTTCCGGCTTGACGATCTGAACGGAATTTGGTGAATAATCGAGAATTGTTGTCAATGTAGGAATATCTTGATATTTAGGTGTAAGACCAGCCCTGATGACATTGTCTGAGCTCGCCATGCATTCGACGATATTGCCGTTGATATAGGCATGCGGTAATCCCGGATTGATAATAAGCGCTTCGCCTGCTTTAAGATATATCAGTCTCAGGAAAAAGATCGAGAATAGTCCGACATCCAGGTTGCCATATTTCTCCCATGCTTTTAAGAAAAGGGATTCTTGGGCGCTGTGTTTTGATTTTTTAGATTGAAGACGCATTGCCAGTGCGTCGACGTTTTTCTGATATAGTTCCGTTTTACTTTGAGTTAAATGAGTAAACGTTTGATATAACAGACGGATTTTATTAACCTGGTGCTTTTTTGAAAGCCGATTCCCCGGGAAAATATCCGACAGAGCTTCCGAACCAAAAAACTGTGCAATTTCCGGATATTTCTCGATAATCTTCCGGATGTTTGAATACGTGGCAAAACCCGCAAGAGCCGTTAGAGAATCCAGCGCGATGGCGATTTCCGGTTTGTGATTGTCATCGGGATAATGAATCGGATCAGCTTTGTGCAGTAATTCCGCCTGGCGCTTTGAGGGATGGGCTTGAATTGAGAGTGGTTCTGCCGCCGATAACACCTTTAAGAGAAAAGGCAGTTTGTTGTCAAAGCAGGCAGCGACCGGATTACCGAGAATAATGTCGGGGAAACGGTGGATCAGTTCGTTTAGTGGGATTAATTTGCCCTCCACATCGATTTTTGAGGGTGCGCAGGAATGAGCGCCCATCCATAACTCTGCGTAGGGAACATTCTTTTCAGGCGCAATCCCAAGGAAATGGGGAATAAATGCGTCCCGATTTTTCGATCCCCA
>DPVY01000304.1:9398-9627 GCA_003527965.1 Fidelibacterota bacterium | reverse complement strand
AGCGCTGCGGTACGAATAAACACATAAAAACACTCCTTACTTATAATATTCCTATGCTTATTTCATTCACCGGATTAGTGATATTGTTGTAGATAACTCATGTTATTGAAATCTCAATAATAATGAGTCTTCAAGACGAAAATAAAAAATGATTTAGATATTAACTAAATTCATTTAAATTTTATCTTGTTATGAAACAGTACGAAACAGTAATAAAAGTAATGGAAGA
>DPVY01000304.1:0-9097 GCA_003527965.1 Fidelibacterota bacterium | reverse complement strand
TAATAAAAGTAATGGAAGAAAATGGTGGTTTTGCAACTTTGGGATTTCTAAATCAAAAGGTGTTAAAAGTCCCGAATTGTGAATGGAAAACTAAAACGCCCTTTGCTAGTATTCGAAGAATTGTTCAGGATGAGCGGTTTTTCTTTAAAATTAAACCAGGACTTTGGGCACTAAAAAGTTATAAAGATGTTATTTTAAAAAAATACCCGATCAATTCTGGAAAACTGGAAGAAGAGAAAGAATTTAATCATTCTTATTATCAAGGATTGCTTGTTGAAATTGGCAATATTAAGAATTTCCAAACTTTTGTGCCTAACCAAGATAAGAATAAAAAGTTTCTAAATAGAACGCTAAAAGAAATAACAAGCATCGAATATATATTTAATTTTAGTTATGATAACATCATCAACAGGGCTAAAACTGTAGATGTAGTTTGGTTCAATAAACGGAAATTACCGAACTTTATGTTTGAAGTAGAACATACAACAAACATAAACGAATCTTTATTGAAATTTTATGATTTACAGGATTTCAATATAAATTTCTATATTGTTGCTGACAATAATAGAAAAAGAGAATATGAACAAAAAATTTCTACCGATGTTTTTGAGGTTGTAAAAAACAAAACAAAATTTCTTGACTATGATAAATTAGCAGAGTGGCATACAAAATCATTTGAAATATATAATTTAGAAAAAAACATATTTTAGTTTAGTATTATGTATGAATGTTAATAATACATATATTTTTTTCATATGAATAAAAAAAAGAAAATTATCATCTCAATGAATTTATATATTATTTAATCATTAAAGGAAATAGTATGATAAAAAAGACTTATGATAAAAGAATAGAGTTACGAAAAAAATTGCTAGATATTGGTTGCTGTCCAACTATTGCAAATATTATTTCAGTTGAAGCAGGTGGAAGCCAAAAAATAGTAGATATTGATTATTTAAAATCCATAGGGTTAAAAGAAAAATTTCTCAATCAGTGTATTAAATTAGTTCAAAATTTTTATTTAGATGAATTAGGACTTATATAAAATTGGGATCAATTATGGATAAATTTTATAACGCAACAATGAAAATGTGGGCCTCGGCAATAGCATTAAGAATTAGTGATGAATGGAATGGAAACACCAACGAAAATAAAGAAGATGTATTTCTTTTAAAAAATGTTTTAGAAAATGTTTTAGTCAAAAATCCAGATGAATGTGTAAAATTAATTGGAACTACAATTATTGAAGAATCATATTTTGACAAAATTTAGAGTGTTAGAGTTTGTTTTGATAGCATCAGAAATTATTTAATTAAGGGAAAATACTATCACCCCATTAATTTTTTTGAATGTGATAAAAATGAGGGGTGTGTATTACAATAACGATAGATTAAAACATGGGAAAAATTGAGGTGATGCTGAACGTGTATTTCCGGAGTAATACACGCATAATCAACATGAAAAACTTTGTAGCATTTATTGGCAGAGAATCAGCATCTTGAACATGATGATTGCTTTATCATGTAATTTTTACCAGATCATAAAACTCCGGAAAAGAAATATCCACGCACTCGGCATTTCTGATGGCAGTTTCACCATCGGCAATCCAGCCCGCTACCGACAATGCCATGGCAATGCGGTGATCGCCGTGGCTGGCGCAGTCTGCTCCATGCAATGGCGTGGGTCCCTCCACAGTGAAACCGTCGCTGCTTTCTTCGATAGAAGCGCCCATTTTCTTCAGTTCTTTAACAATGGCGCTAATCCGGTCGCTTTCCTTAACCCGCAGCTCACCAGCATCTTTTATAACTGTTCGCCCTGTCGCCTGGGTTGCCACTACCGCCAGGAGCGGTAGCTCGTCGATCATCAGCGGAATGGTTTTGCCGCCAACCTCAATACCCGTTAGTTTCGAATAACCCGTGACAATATCACCTATGGGCTCGTTGCACTGTAGCCGCCGGTTCTCGATTCGAATTTCAGCGCCCATGGCTTGCAACACATCCAGAAAACCTGTCCTGGTCGGGTTAATTCCCACATCCCGTATTTTTAATTCCGCATTTTTTAGCAATAGCGCCAGTGCAATTGGAAATGCTGCCGAGGAAAGATCACCGGGAACAACAAAGTTGCGGGCTCTGGGTCGGCGATTCGGGCCCAGACTAATGACCGGTTTACCCTTTAGTACATCGACGCCATAAAACTCCAATAGTCGTTCGGTATGGTCCCGGCTGGTCACAGGTTCCACGATCTCGACTTTACCGTCGGTGTAAAGTCCTGCCAGCAGCAGAGCCGACTTTACCTGGGCGCTGGCTACAGGCAAATGGTACCCGATAGCCGTCAGCCTTTTTCCATTTATATATATTGGAGCAAACCGGTTGTCTTGCCGTCCCCGCAGATCGGCGCCGTTTTCATTAAGTGGTGTCATTATCCGGGCCATGGGACGGCTTCGCAGACTGTCGTCACCGGTAAGAATCGCTGGAAAGTTCTGACCGGCCAGGAGTCCGCACAGCAGGCGCATGGAGGTTCCGGAATTTCCACAATCCAATACATCGGCAGGCTCCTGCAAACTGTCTGGTCCTTTGCCCTGAATGACAAAATCACTGCCGCTTTCCCGAATATTAACGCCCAATTTTTGCATACAATTTATAGTCGTGCGGCAGTCTATCGCCGAGGAGAAATTTTTGATAACGCTAACGCCCTCGGCGATACTGCCGATCATTGCCACACGATGAGAGATGGATTTATCACCGGGAACGGTCATTTCGCCGCGCATTTGTTTTAGTTTTGATAGGAAAACATCCGCCATATCATAGACTCCGACCGACGGCTTTGGCGATTGTGCGCAGTTCCTTCATCAGTTCAGTAAAATGTTCAAAAGTGATCGATTGATAGCCATCGGAGAGCGCTTTGTCCGGGAAGGGATGGACTTCCACCATGATCCCGTCCGCACCGGCTGCAATGGCTGCCTTGGATAACGGGATAATCATGTCACGCCGACCTGAAGCATGGCTTGGATCCACAAGTACCGGCAGATGAGACAACAGTTTCAGTTCGGGAACACTGCTGATATCCAGGGTATAGCGGGTGTAGTCGTTAAATGTGCGGATACCCCGTTCGCAGAGAATAACGTTGTAATTGCCGCCGGCCATGATATATTCCGCCGCGAGTAGAAATTCATTGATCGTTGCCGAAATGCCGCGCTTCAGCAGGATCGGTTTGGAGGATTTTCCGGCTCGTTTCAGCAGGGAATAATTTTGCATGTTGCGGGCGCCGATCTGGATGAGATCCACATACTCTTCCACGAGGTCAAAATTATCGGTATCCATGGCTTCAGAGACAACCGGCATACCGATCAATTCACGGGCGTCTGCCAGTATTTCCAGCCCCCGTTTGCCCAATCCCTGAAAAGAGTAGGGCGATGTGCGCGGTTTAAAAGCGCCGCCTCTGAGAAGGTTGGCGCCCAGCATTTTCAGCAAGCGACCGCCTTCGTTGGTGCCTTCCACAGTCTCCACGGCACAGGAACCGGCAATCATTACCAGAGCCTTTCCGCCAATTTCCACGTTCCCGACCTTTACAATAGTATTCTTGGCTTTCATTTCCCGGCTGCCCAGTTTATAGGGTTTGCCAATGTTATTGACGTTCTTGACGCCCGGCATCTGTGAAATTTCAGCGGCTTGCAGGGTCGATTCATTCCCTGTAATTCCCATGGAAACCTCCTGTCCGTCAGAAATATGGTGGACATTTCCGCCCATTTCCTCGATAAGTTTAGTGACCCGCTTTATCTCTTTTTCTGTTGCTGAATCATTCATTGTAATTAACATAAAATTCTTTGCTCCTTGATTTATAATCAATTGTTTTTTAAAAAATATTCTAATGCCAAGATATAGCCTTGCCAGCCCAACCCGCTGATCTGCCCACGGCACAGGGGCGCAATCAATGATTTCTGACGGAAAGGTTCCCGGCTGTAAATATTGCTCAAATGTACTTCAATGACCGGTACAGCCACCGCCTCCACAGCATCGCGAATAGCCACCGATGTGTGAGTAAAACCACCGGGGTTTAATATAATCCCGGTCATCCCTCCTGATTGCTGAATGGCATCGATAATGTCACCTTCATGATTTGATTGTCTGATATCGACGGAAATACCTTTAGAATCGGCATATTCCCGGATCTTTCGGTTGATCTCGTCGAGAGTTAATGTGCCGTAAACCCCCGGTTTCCGTTTACCGAGCAGATTTAAATTTGGTCCATGAATGATAAGAATTGTTCCCATTCAATCTCCTTTATGTGACATTTGCCGATAGCGCTGACCACCGGCAGATTGAGTTTGCCATTGCGTACTTTTTTATCCTGGATAATGTAGCGCTGTACCAGATCGGCAGATAATTTCCTGCGAAATTCAACCGGTAATCCATAACCGTCGATCAACGATACCAGTCGCCGAATATCCGATTCATCAATACCGCTGAATTGACCGGCAAAGCGGGCTTCCCAAACCATTCCTATGGCTACCGCTTCGCCGTGTTTTAAACCTCTGAAGCGGCTGGCGGCTTCGAAAACATGCCCGACAGTATGTCCAAAATTCAAAAGCGCCCGCTGATCGTTTAGCTCTTTTTCATCCGCCTGTATGATATCCCGTTTTAGCCGGATAGCCCGGGTAACGATTTCCTGCAGCAGTTGCGGGTCCCTGGCCAGAATCTGATCGTGATGATTTTCCAATATCTCAAAATATTCCTTATCCCTGATCATTGCAATTTTTATGACTTCTGCCAAGGCGTTACGAAATTCCCGGTCGGGTAAGGTTTGTAAAAAATTAATATCAGCCAGGACCAACTCAGGCTGATAGAAACTGCCGATCAGATTTTTCCCCCGGGAATGATTGACTCCGGTCTTGCCACCAATGCCGGCGTCAACCTGAGCCAACAGTGTTGTGGGTATATGAATGAGCCGGCAACCCCGTTTCAGGGTCGCTGCAACGAAGCCGGCAATATCGGTAATTACTCCGCCCCCTCGTCCGATCAGCAAATCCGAACGGTCAAAATGATGGCTCAGCAAAACATCGTAAATCATTGATACCGTTTTCAAGTTTTTATATTGCTCACCATCGGGAATAATTACCGGAACAGCTTCTACCCCGTCTTTATTCAACTGATCCGTCACCGTGTCGAGATATAGCGCCGCTGCCAGTGGATTACTGATAATGGCGCAGCGTTTTGGTTTAAACGGCAGGAACTCTGCTAATCGAGTCACCGCATCTTCACCAATAGCGACCTTGTAATCTGCGGTGGGAGTTTTTACGTCGATAATCCCCGGTGTTGAGGCGGTCTTTTGGGGCTCTTTTATTTTTACTTTTGAAAGAATAGTTTCGGCAATCTGCCCGGGAGTTTTTGTGCTTGTCTCAACTACCACATCGGCAAAATCATATATGCCTTTACGTTCGGACAGCAATCGCTCAACGGCGTTCCATTCTTTTAATAATGGTCGTGACCGATCATTGCGCAGACGCTGTTTCACTGTGTCGGAGTCCACCGCGAGGTGAATAACCGTTCCTATCCGGGACAGTAGTCGGCGATTTTTCTCATCGATCACCAATCCGCCGCCCGTGGCGATGACAACGTTCTGAAGTCTTTTAATGGAGCGCAAGGCTCGTTTTTCCAGGCGCCGGAAGCCGGCTTCGCCTTTTTTAGAAAAAATGGCGCCGATCGTTTGACCTTCAGACAGCTCGATCATTGCGTCGCTGGAGAGAAAGGTCAAACCCGACCGCCGGGCGATTTCCCGACCCACGCTGTCTTTGCCGCTGCCCATGAATCCGATCAGAAAAATATTGTTCATAGTCTTTTCAGGTATTGTTGATAATTTGTTTTAATATCGTCAATGGAATCGCCGCCAAATTTATCAGTCAGAGCCTGGGTTAGTACAAACGCCAACATTGCCTCACCGACCACTCCGGCTGCCGGAACAACACAGACGTCAGCCCGTTCCTTTTGGGCGCACACACTCTTTTTGCTTATTATATCCACCGATTTTAGTGGACGCCCAAGGGAGGGCAATGGCTTTACATGAATTCGAACCACCAGGTCCTCGCCATTGCTCATGCCTCCTTCGACGCCACCGGCGTGATTGCTCTTTCTATAAAACCCTTCAGATGGTTTATAGTCAATTTCATCCTGAGCTTCCGAGCCCGGTCGTAAACTAATATCTTCATCCCCGATAAAAACGCCCTTTACTGAAGGTATCGACATTAACGCTTCGGCAATCCGGGCATCGAGACGTCGATTCCACTGAGCATAAGTACCCAGACCGGGGCAAATATTTTTGGCGACAATTTCGGAAATGCCACCCAAAGTATTTCCCGTGGCTCCGGCATTTTCAATCGACAGCATCATTTCCGCTTCCTGTTTCGCATCTCTGCAACGCAGCGCTGAAGATTCCGTTTCTTCCTCACTGCGGGTTGTATTTTCAGCCATTATGGAACCAATGGCGATCGTATGGGAAAATATTCTAATGTCGAACTGTTTCAGCAGCTGCTTACACAATGCCCCGGCGGCAACTCGCCCTGCTGTTTCCCGGGCGGAAGCGCGCTCCAGCACATCGCGTACATCAGACAGACCGAATTTCTGAATGCCCGTCAGATCGGCATGACCGGGGCGTGGAGCCGTAACAGGTTTATCTGTCTCCAGCGGACCAGTATTCATACGCCCTGACCAATTCCCATAATCACGGTTTTTGATCCACAGGGAAATTGGCGAGCCGATGGTCTTAGCATTCCGCACACCGGACAAAATTTCTACTTCGTCGGATTCTATCTGCATGCGTTTTCCACGTCCGTAGCCCTTTTGACGGCGATTGAGCTCGGCATTGATAAAAGCTACGTCTACCGTCATTCCGGCCGGGAAACCATCAATAATAACACTGAGTCCTTTGCCGTGGGATTCGCCTGCAGTTAACATTCTAATCATGGTTCAATCCTAATGCTTGTTTCATTACGTCAACGGGAGCCTCTTGTCCGGTCCAGAGAGAATAGGCTTTAGCGCCTTGATGGACTAACATTTCCAGACCATTGACCATTGTTATACCAACTTTATTTTTGTGACGGAATTTATAGTTAAGGTCCAAATAAAACGAACCCTTTTGCATGAAAGGAGTTACATCGTCCTGAAGATCTACGGAGGTAGCATTTATTACCATATCTGCAGAATTTAGAAGCGGGGAGATAAGATTCGTTTTTACGGCAGTGGCGCTAAACTTTTGAGCCAGTTGTTGAGCTTTTTGGAAATTTCTGTTTGTCATAAAAAAGGTCTTTGGGGCGTGTGAGCGAATGACATAAGCCGCTGCCCGGGCTACGCCGCCGGCGCCTAACAGAAAAATATTTTTTCCGCCGATTTCATAATTTATCTTGTTGAATAATGCTTCCAATCCGAAAATATCAGTATTGTAACCGATAATGTCGGTGCTATCAAAAACAATGGTATTTACGGCGCCGACCTCTTTTACCTCTTTAGACATTTTGGTGAGAAGGGGCAATAACGTTTCTTTATGTGGGTTTGTAACGTTGACTCCCCTGCAACCGATTTTTTGGAGACTGTCTAAAACCTCTTTTAACCGGGCGGGTTCGACAGGTATCTCAAGGTAGGCGCCATTAATTTTCTGAGCCTCAAATGCAGCCCTGTGCATCTTTGGCGAAAGCGTCATATCCAAAGGGTATCCGATAATACCGGTGATGATCAATCTGAACTCCTCTCTTGATTTTCCGGTTCGCTCAACCACTCTTTAGATTCCAACATACTGCGGGCAAAGATGTCCCGGCGGTTATGGATAATACTATCAATCGTTGCCGTCATTGCATCTTTCATCTGCTCATAAATCTCTTTATTGAAGGGGTTATATTTCTGAATCAGGAAATAAAGATCCGGGTTTTCATTAATTACACTGGTTGCGGTGATCATCTGAGATAAAAAAGTCGTACTGGCGATCTCTTTCAAATCGGAATACCGCAAACCGCTCTTCGATAAAACATCCATAAAAATTATATTGATAATGTGCGACAATCCCAGGATATAGGAAATCGCTTTATCGTGAGACTCGAGCGCCAGATCGACACTGCGTACCGCCGTTTCTCTAAAGAAATCTTTGGATCGTTCCAGCGCCCTGGCGTTCCCGCAATCACAAAAACAGACTGCTTTATCGGAAAGTGTGCGGGTTCCGGGTCCGAACATGGGATGAATGCTCGTAATCAGTGCGCCTTTTTGTTTTGCTCTCTCAATCGGTTCAATCAGATGACTTTTTATACTCGCAATGTCAAAAATCAAACCTTTAAAATTTAATGCAACAATCTGATCGATTATCTCCGGGACAACATCCAGAGAGGCCGAGATTACCGCACAACTGGCGCGCTGCAGACCTTCAGCGAGTGTTGCGGCTACTTGAAATTCCGATGCTGCTTTACAAATGTCATAGATTAACACCTCATGCCCCTGGTTCTCGAAAAAATTCGCCAGCCAGCGTCCCATTTCACCCAATCCGCCAATAATCAGGATAATCTCTTTGTCTCCGCAATAGCCGGAATAATGTAGATGTTCTTGCTGTGTTCGGGATTCGCCGATCAGTAGTTGCATTACGGATTTTATAAAATCCGGAGACAATTGGAAATCATCTGCAACCGCACGGGCATTTTCGATCACGGCTTTCTCTACCTGGTAGTTCAATAATGGCAAACCGGCATTTTTTTTCACTTTGCCGATTGCGCGGGTCAGCTCTATACGCTTTCCGATCATGCGGATGATATCGCGGTCAATCTGTTGAACATTCTCTCTCAATTTTTCCAGTTTTTTCATTAATGCACTCCAAAACTCCCAAAAAAAATCGCGGGTCTTTTTGAGGCCCGCGATTCATATTCTTTTTTGCTTATCTTACTAATTCAGAATCGACGGACCCGAGCGGTTATACCCACTAAAATAGTAGCTAAAAAAGTTGGTCATATTTTTTCGGTTCGTCTTCATACTGGCTAAATATAGTTGTGTTTTGCTTTAGTGTAAAGAGTTTTTTCATGCTTTTGTCATTTTTTATTAATTTTTCTTACCGTTCAGCGGCAGATGCTCCA
>DPVY01000307.1 GCA_003527965.1 Fidelibacterota bacterium | reverse complement strand
AGACTATCTTTTAAAATTACCTGAACTTGTGGCTGAGTCAAAAACCGGTCCGGAACTTTTCAGGCTTCCTGCCGACCGCGTATTCGTGTCAAAAGGCTATGGCACCGTGATCACCGGATCAGTAATCAGCGGACAGGTTAACGTTGGCGAAGAGCTGGAAATCCTGCCTTTGCAGAAACCGACCAGAGTACGGGGAATCCAATCTCATAATAAATCGGTGGGCAATATTTCCAGTGGACACCGAGCGGCGATTAATATTCAGGGCATCGATCACCATCAGATTGAAAGAGGGTTTGTACTGGCTACGCGCGGCTACTTCACGCCTGCTAAATTAATTACCTGTTTTGTGTCAATTCTGCCCTCGGCGCCGGATCTGGTATATAACGCCCGTGTTCGGGTACATATTGGAACCGGGGAGCACCTGGCGCGGATTCGTTTAATTGGAAAAGATAAACTGCTTCCCGGCGAATCGTCTGTTGCGCAGTTGGTGTTTGACAGAGAAATCACAGCCGGCTTTCAGGATCGCTTTATCATTCGTCGATATTCACCGATGATCACGATCGGCGGCGGAACGGTTATCGACGTTCAGCCAAAACCGTTGCGCAAGAAAGACAAGGATTTTGCCAAATTAATAGCGCCTTTGGAAAGCGCCGATGTTCCTTCGGCGTTGCGCCGGCTGTTGGAAATGAATCCGACCCGGCTCAATACCGAACATGCGCTGGCAAGTCAACTATCTTGCCATGACGAACTTATCCGCAAATATCTGGATGAATTTAATAAAAAAAAGATGGCTGTTGCAATTGAAGGAGCCTGGTTTGCCACTAAGTTTCACGCTGATATAAAGATGGAAATTATCGATCTGGTAAAACGCTATCATCGGCAAAAGCCTTTATCGCCGGGAAAGGCAAAAACGGAGATTTTCGAAGCTGCTAAAATCCCGCCGGTTTTAGGTAATTACATATTGAAGCAATTGAGCGATGATAAACGGATTAAAATCAGCGGTGATAAAGTTGCGCTGGCGGATTTTAGTTTGGAATTTTCGAATGCTCAGCAGCGTTTTATTGATGATCTGGAATCTCAACTGCAAAGCGCCGCTTTCAATCCGCCGGACTTGCAGGAAATTCACCGGTCGACAGCTCTGCCGGAAAAAGATATCCAGCTGATCATCGCCTATCTGCTGGATCAGAAACGGGTTGTGCAGATCGATAAGGACAAAATATTACATGCCGGGATAGTGGAGAAAGGCAAATCGCTGATTCGTGAATTTTTCAGTAAGAGAGAGTCGGCAACCATTAGTGAGTTGAAAGAGGTGTTGCAAACCAGCCGCAAATGGGCAATCCCGATTCTGAATTATTACGACCGGATTGGGTTAACGGTGCGGCGTGGCGATCAGCGAACGATAAGTTAATTATTCACAAAAATAAAGTAGATCAGGTTTAAGTATGCGTAGTCGACAGCGATATTACCGGCGCACTCCAAAAATATCAATTTCCAATATCACCGGCGATTCCTTATATTTAAAGCCGTATTATGATGACTAAGAAGACTGACCATATCGATGAATCCACTCCCGTAATGCGGCAGTTCAGCGCCATCAAAGCCAAGCATCCCGACGCTCTGCTGCTTTTTCGTATGGGAGATTTTTACGAAACTTTCCGGGAAGACGCCAAAACCGCTGCAAAAATCTTGAACATTACCCTGACCAAACGTGCTAACGGCAAAGCCGCCACGGTTCCGCTGGCAGGATTTCCCTATCACGCTCTCGATAATTATCTGCATAAATTACTGAAAGCCGGATTGAAAGTCGCTATATGCGAACAGATGGAAGATCCTAAGCTGGCTAAGGGCATCGTCAAACGGGAGGTTGTAGAACTGGTCACGCCGGGAACCGCGATTGCCGACAATTATCTGGAAAAGGAAAAGAATAATTATCTGGTATCGGTGATTTTCAATGAAGCGACGGCAGGTATCGCTACCATCGACGTCTCTACCGGTGAATTTTTTCTCAGTGAAACGCCCCTGGCAAGGTTGAAAGAATCCGTTCTGTCGCTGCAACCCTCGGAGATTCTTTGCGCCGAGCGTCAGCAGAAAGAAGTTGGCGTCTTATTCAACAATCAGGTGCTGCGTATTACGCCGATGGAGGACTATTTCTATTCTCGTGAAATGGCTTATGAAACTCTGATCAGTCATTTCAGAACACAGTCGCTTAAAGGATTCGGTTGTGAAAAAGCGGCGATGGGAATCATGGCGGCGGGACCGGTTATCAGCTATCTGCGCCTTAATCACCAAACCAATCTTGAACATATCTCCAGTCTGAAATTACAAAGCGATCAGGATGTGGTGCTGATCGACGAATTCACCCAGCGCAATCTGGAACTCTTTCGAACTATCCAGAACGGTGGTGAACGCGGGACACTGTTTCGGGTTATCAATGAGACCGTGACACCCATGGGAAGCCGCCTATTGGGGAAATGGATGCGGGCGCCGTTGCGCAATATTTCTGAAATCAGGCGGCGGCATGACCGGGTGGAATATTTTTTTAACAATCATAAACAGCGTAGCGAATTACGGAAATTGCTGGGACAAATGAGCGATCTGGAGCGGCTCATATCGCGCCTTGCCGCCAATCGTACCGGGGCGCGAGAATTGAATTCCCTGCGAACCACGCTTGATCTGATTCCTGCTATTTTAACCTTGCTCGCAGATGACAAAATCTTTGGCGAACTGAAGTTGAATCTCCATCCGCTGGAATCATTAGTGAAATTACTGAGCGTCGCCCTTAAGGATAAAGACGTTCCGCTGTCCGTCCGTGAGGGCGGATTTATCCGGGACGGCTACTCCAAAGAACTTGACGAATATCGCTATATCATCAAACACGGTAAAGAGTGGATCCTGCAGATGCAGGCGAAAGAACGGGAAGCTCTGAAAATTCCGACGCTCAAGGTTGGCTATAATAGAGTTTTTGGCTATTATATTGATATCACCAAGCCTCACGTGGATAAGGTGCCGGATACCTATATTCGCAAACAGACCCTGGTGAATTCCGAGCGCTTTATCACGCCCGAGCTGAAAGAGTACGAGGAGAAACTACTGACCGCCGAAGAAAAGATGGCGGAGATCGAGTATGCGATTTTTCAGGATATCCGTGAAAAAGTCCTCAAAGAAATCAAAGCCATCCAGCAAAATGCGGCAATCATTGCCGAAATGGATGTACTTGGCACCCTGGCGCATATCGCCGACCGCTATAAATACACACGCCCGCAAATGAATGACAGCAGCCGGATTGATATCAGGGATGGTCGTCATCCCGTGGTGGAATCACTCCTGCCGCCTGGTGAAAAATTTGTGCCGAACGACACCGACGTAGATAACCAATCCAATCAAATACTGATTATTACCGGACCTAATATGGCGGGAAAATCAACCTATCTGCGCCAGGTGGGGATTATTGTGCTGATGGCACAGATGGGTAGTTTCATCCCGGCCGATGAAGCCTCTATCGGTGTAGTAGATAAAATCTTTACCCGCGTTGGCGCCAGCGACAACCTGGCCGCCGGTGAATCTACTTTCCTGATGGAAATGAACGAGACCGCCAATATTCTGAACAACGTTACGCCACATTCTCTGATCTTGCTGGATGAAATCGGGCGGGGAACCTCTACTTATGACGGCATGTCCATTGCCTGGGCAGTAACGGAGTATCTCCACAATCATAAAGAGGTTGCGGCGAAAACCCTGTTTGCCACTCATTACCATGAATTAACGGAGCTGGAAAAGCTGTTCCCCCGGGTAAAAAATCTGAATGTTGCCGTTAAAGAGTACGGCGATCGAGTTGTCTTCCTGCGGAAGATTATCCCCGGCGGTTGCGATAAAAGCTACGGAATTCATGTGGCTCAGATGGCGGGTATCCCCATGGAAGTAATCCACCGCGCCAAGGAGATCATGGTAAATCTCAGCAGCGACGAACGGGTATTGCCAACCGAAAAATCGAAATATCATAAAATACCTGAACCGGATAAAAACCAAATCGGTCTCTTTGACCAGCTGGAAAGCGAATTGCGCAAGAAACTCAGTGAAGTCGACATCAACAGCATGACTCCCATGGACGCGCTTCAGAAACTGGATCAACTCAAAAAGAAATACGGCGTCTGAACGGGGAACAATAAATCCGCAATGCCGTATCAATTAGGAATATGAAATTTTTCAATATCCAACAAAATAAATATATCAAATTATCAGGACTCTTTCAGATTGCGCTGCTGGTTTGCATGATTACGACATCAGCATTCGCTTTTGGCGATAAATATGCCGGCGAATTTCTGAAGATCGGCATGGGCGTCCGGGAAATGAGCCTGGGCGGTGCGGCGGTTGCTTCACCGCAGGCTGTGGCAGCGGTTTACTGGAATCCGGCGTTTCTGGTAGAGAATTCCGTTCTCTCCGGACAATTCATGCACACCGAGGAATTCGGCGGTGTGCTGAATTTGGACTATGTTTCACTCGCATTTCCCGGTCACTCTGGTTATGCCTATGGCGTCAGTTATTTCAGGCTGGGGGTGGATGATATTCCCGATACACGTTCGGCGTTAATTGATGATAACGGTAACGGGCAGTTGGATTCCGGCGAACGTCTGGATTTTGGAAAAATCGGGAAATTTGGTGCCAGTGAAAATGCTTTATTGCTTGCCATGGCGCGCCCCATCAATTCAAAACTCTGTATCGGCGGAAATTTTAAAATTCTCTCCAAGTCCCTTGGCAGCACCGACGCCTGGGGATTTGGATTCAACCTGAGCGCCCTGTATCGACTGCTGCCGTCACTCCAAGTCGGCGCGATTGTGCGTGATGTTACCACTACATTTTTATACTATCCTGACGGCGACAACGAATTCATCCTGCCGTCGGTGCAATTAGGTGGCGTCTATACTTTTGCGCCATCGGCAATTCCGATCGTTTTTCGTCCTTCTGCCGGGTTGGATATGATTTTTGAAGGGGAGACCAATCAGTCCGATCTGAGCCTCGGCTTCACCAGCAGCGGCTTTCGGTTGGGGCTGGAAATTCAGGTCAAGAAATTCATCCTGCTGCGCGCCGGTCGGGATAACCTGGGCTGCATGCATGTGGGCTTCGGACTGGAAACCATGCTGGGCGCTATCGATTACGGTCTGGCGATGGGTGGCTCATATACCGAACTGGGTCAGTCACACCGGGTGGGCATTACGCTGCATTTTGTGGAGTTGGGGAAGTCTCTGAAACGGTATCTCTGAGCATAATACAAAACGGTGGAATAAACCACGAAGAAAAACCTTGAGAAGGTTTGGTACGATAAACAGCTGTGATACACCTGTCAGGTTTACAGGATTAATCTAATCTTATGGAGAAATATTTAATAAACCTGACAGGTGTAAACACGGCAACCCCACCCCAACGGTGGGAACCTGCTGAAGATGATAAACATTTTTGTTTGCATAACTTACCAGATATGGTAAGATATTGATATAAATTAATTGACTGCTATCCAAATCCTCTCGGGTCCAGCGGCTTCACAATCACACTCTTCGTGAATTTGGTGAATACTCTGCCCGGCGGCATATCTTTGCGTTTCCAGATATATTTGCGTTTGGTGTAGATTACCGGCACTACGGTGGAGTGTTTGGCTTTGCTGTAAAAGGCGGCAATCTCGGCGGCTGTTTCGATGATGTTATTCGGGAGCGATTCCTGGCGGGTGGGATTGCGGACGATGACGTGGGAGCCGGGACCGTGTTCGGCATGGAACCAGAAGTCGTCGGGGCGGGCGTGTTTGAAACTGAGCAGGTCATTATCTTTGGCGCTTTTACCGATGAGGACGGTATATTTTCCGACTGTAAAGGAGTAGTAAGGCAGGCGTTTCGCTGCAATTGGGGCGGCTTTTTGCTCAAGCAGGTCTTTAGGTATGGAAGATTTAATATTTCGCAGTATTTTTAAATTATCACATGATTCTACTTCGCCGATCCAGGCGGCAATGCGTTTTATGGCGTTTGCGGTGGTTTCGATCGTCAGTTGCAGCTGTGCTCTGGATTTCTCGCTAATTTTGCTTTTTTCGTAGTATTTATTGGCATTTTCCGACGCCGTCAGTTTGGGATTGAGCGGGATTGTGATTACTTCAGCGGGATTCTCAGGCTTTGGAAGAGTAATAGATGTCAGGCGCTGGTCGATCCGATAGATATTCGTCAGGATTGTATCCGCCCAGGTTCGGTAATTATCGGTTGTAGGCAGGTTTGCCAGTTCTTTTTCTTGTCTCACTAATTTGCGTTGGAGAAGATGGAGGTTGCCGTTGAGCCGGTGCAGCAGGAACTGACGGGTGTCATCAAGAGCATGAGTTTTGAAGAATTGGGCAATGTAGTAATTTGTTCCGTCAGTGACGGAATCGAACGGCTTTTTTCTTTGACCGGCAAGATGTTGCAGGGGTAAGAGTGAAAAAATCGGCGGCGTGGTCTCGTAAATACAGGCGATATTTTGATCGACAGCCTTCAGGATTGAGATATATTCCCGGTAGATGTCCCGAATCTGGTTTTTCGATAGATTGACAACGAGTGTTTGTTCATCAGTATTTGTCCGAAAACAGATTTCCCGGAGGAAGGTTTTTGAATACACCGAAAACGGCGCTTTGGAAAAAAGTTGTGATAGATTTATATCAGGGTTTTCGGAGATTAAAGTATGCAACGCGGCTTCCTCTATAGGCGATAGTTTTTCGCCTGTAAAATTCCCGGGATCGAATACGGGGAGCATCCTGCTTTTCCGAAATGATGTGACGATTTCGTGAGCGCTATTCAGATAGAACACATTGCCGTTCATGCCATACAGTAGAAAGAGGAGATATCCGTGCCGATGCAGCTCAATCAGGATTTGCCGGTCGGACTGGTGCCAAGAAACCCGGGATACGGGAATTCCGTTAATTTCCTTGAAGAGGACGATTCTGTGTTTGGGATGAGGCAGCTGTTCCTCCGTTTTCAGGAACGGCAGGGCAGAATGAAAAGAACAGTGAATATCCCGGATAGAATCGCAATCCTGAATCGCGATATGGAGTTCATCTTTTTGAAAAGTGAAAGAATTGCCGATAGTGGAGCCGGGCAGAGTTTGCCGCATATATTTTGCTAATGCCCGGATGTGAAACCAACTGTTAAACATGCCGAAAAATACGGAAGTGTTGTTTGAAATCAAATATATTCAAACTGTCAGCGCGATTTCGGCCGCAGAGTAAACTGCATGATCCTCGTTTCCAAATTCAATTTAGGGACGAGATAAATACCGTTTCCACGCTGGAGCATCACGAAATATAGCATATGTCGGGATGATGGGAATGATGAATAACTTTGCGAATGATTCAAGGAAATATCGTGAAGTATTAATTATTTTACTCAAGTTTCGCACTTGT
>DPVY01000308.1 GCA_003527965.1 Fidelibacterota bacterium | reverse complement strand
ATAATAGCCAAATCCGCCGCGCAGTTTTTTCTTCCAACCAATATCCCACTCCAATCGCGGAGGATAGCGGACATTATTTTTAGCCGGCGTTAAATTTGTTGTGGAAATGCCGAGCCTGTTTGCCAGAGGATCATAGCTGTAGTGCATCAGCATTCCCGTTTCCCAGGTTTTCGGGAATCCCGATGTGAACTGAAACGTGGAACTGGCAGTGATATCTTCTGTCAGTTTATATAACAATACCGCTTTGAGATTATGAGGTTGGTCACCGTCGAAAAGCACAGTTTTACCATTTAAAAGTGACGGATAATTGCGGGTGCCGTGGGCGTAAGTATACCCGATCCAACCGGATAATTTGCCGATCGCGCCTCGCAGCAGCAGCTCAAATCCGTACGCCTTGCCCCTGCCCTGTTCGATGGTTTCCGGTTGATCTACCGACAACCAGCCGGATTCATAAGCATAGCGATACAGTATCTGTAAATCCTTGTAATAAACTGTTGCCGAATAGTCTATCCGCTCTGATAATTTTCCTTCGATTCCGAGAATATGATGAATGGAAAAAATCGGATCAAACCCTTTCAGACTGTTATAATATTCCAGGAACTGGACAAACTCGTCGTTCTTGGAATCCATAGTTGTCAAGTACTGATAATAATGCCCGTAAGCCAATTTCAAACGTGTTTCAGCAAAACGGTAAGTCGCTGATAATCGCGGTTCGGATCTCCATCGATTTTTTACTTCATCGCGAGAGTTGCGTAATCCTATTTTTAGCAACAATTTGCCTATTTCGATTTTATCCTGAAGATACAAAGCCTGCAATGTGGTATAATGAGTCGTGGACACCTTATCCAGATCGAACCTGCCCAGGCGATTATCAAATCGCAGGCGATTTATTTCCAGCCCGATCTTCCAGGTCTGATTCAAAAATGTAAAACAGGCCAAATTAGCTTTGGCGGTAATATCGGATATTGAATTTTCTATCCGTGTCCTGAAATCCAGTGAAACATCGGTTTTATTTGTCGTATCTTCAAAAGCATAACTGAAGTAGGTTTGATTATCAACGTCCGATCCGGAGTAGTAAAGATGAGATTCAAAGAGCAAATTGGGCGTCAGAACCGTATGAGTCTGGATTCCAAAAGCCCGGTTATTGGTGTTTGTAATAAAACCTTCCTCAAAATTTTGAAAAATTGAATCGGGAAAAAACAACATCAGATTATCAATGCTGTAATCCATATAATCCCGGGCATAAAAAGCCGACAACCGTAGTTTGGTCTTATTCAATGTTGTCTGATATGCGCCATTAAAATCCGCCATAATGTTCGGCGATCCCATTAGCACGCGAAAACTAAGATCGGAAATAATTCTTCCGGAAATCATCGCCGTTGCATGTTGTCCCGCAGGGAACTCTATCGCACCGGTTATCCCGGAAGTGGATGGTCTGAACTCACCGTGAACCTCACTCCGGTGCCCTTCCCGAGAGGCGATATTAAGGATAGATGAATTGCGACCACCATATTCAGCATCAAATCCACCGACCAACATCTCGATATTTTTGATCATATAGGGATTGAAGATCGCCTGGGAAGCCATAAAGTGCTGAGGATTGTAGATCGTCATACCGTCCAGCTGCACCAGATTTTCGCCGGGGTCACTGCCGCGAACATAATATTGCGGGGAAGCGGGATCGGAAATTGTAACGCTTGGTGAAAATTTCATTAATTTAAATACATCTTTTCCAAGCTGCGGTATTTCGCTCAATACGACCGGATCAACTTCAAAACTGGAAATATCCATATCTTTTTGAATGATCGATCCTCTTTGCCCGATAATTTCAACTGCTTCGGTTTGGATGCTGCGCGGGTTTAAGCTAATATTTTCCAGGAAAATGTTTTTGTTTTTCAAACCAACGGTTTTGAATAATTCTTCGTATGCAATATGGGAAAAGTGCAGGACAACAGCTCCGGGATTAATATTGCCGATGATAAAAAATCCTTTGACATCCGTCGCGGCGCCTTTGGAGCTTCCCTCAACCATGACATTAACACCGATGATCGTCTCACCGGTAGCCCGATCGGTCACATACCCGGAAATACTCGCCGCAAATGCCGAAAGACTAAACAAAATCAGCGTGATGATATAAAGGAACTTTTTCATGGCAGAATAATTCCCACAGTCAGCAGAAGCCCAGGCTCGAACCGATCGATAACGTCGGGTAATATATTGATTTCACTATGCAGACCAAGTCCGAAAAAGAGTCCTTTATGATATACCGGGCGATATTCAATTGCAACGGTTGCACCGATATTGATTAGCAACAAATTCCAAAAATCCAGATGGGAATAATGATGAGAATCAAAATTGTTAAACCCAAACCGACATACAACACTAATTTTTCTCAATAATCTGTCGTTAATCCTTCGGTACCAATGCTGGTCTTTACCGCCAATCGCGATGGATTCGTGATATGTTGATCTCCGGTAGTAGATTCCGGGAGAACCGCGGATATAGGATTTTTGTTGATCGGGCGGGAAATCCAATGTCAGGTGAGCGTTCACAATAAATCCGTCGCTCAATAAAATCAGATCATACCAGTTGATAAACTGACGTCGATAAAGATAGGGGTATAAACGTTTCTTGTAATCTTTTTGAGTTATCACAGACGCTTGTTTTGTCATCCACTGGTCCATTAGCGCCGCGATAGCGACTTCGCTTTTCTGCTTTCTCTTTCGTTTTATGGTAAATTCCCACATCCAGTTGCTGATGATTTGTCCCGTTGAATCTTCCAGAACCGTATAAGAATTTAGTTTTCGACCTTTATTAAAAAACGGTTTTCCATCGGTCCACAAAGTGAGATTCTTGATATGTAAGGCGCCGGATGTTTTTACCGAGTCACGGCTGATATATTTCTGCAATGCGCTTCCAAGTGGCTCCTGAAGAACAACAAATTGATCAACCGGTATGTACTTCCATTTCTTGGTCTGTTGAATACCGATAACCTGCTCCGGCAGATTTCGATCATCGATGATGTTTATAGAAAGATTATCGGGGAGATCCAGAGAATCTACCGGCAATTGAATTATTAGTGTATCGGAAATGAATTGGGATATATCAAATTTTGAACCGGATATAAGACTAAGCGGCACTAAGCAAAAAATGAAGATTTTCAATCGTCGTAAAATCATAAATACAGTTTAATGAATTGATCTATTTTCTGAAAAGCTTTTTTATAGGAAACCTGTTGCTTAAATATTGCCGGCCATGTACCATTATAGGACAAATATCCGGTTCAACACAATCACCTGGTTAAATAATATCATTGACATGCTTTATAGCCCCCTTTGCGTATTAATGATATACATAAGATTAGCACAAACTGATAGAATCACAAAAAGTGTGGTAATTACACCACAATATCTGTGGCGGATATGCCTCAAATTGAAATTCTTGTACTTTTACAAACTATTGTTTAAATAAGATATAAGTTTTGGGCATGGTAATTGTCAATTTTAAAATCGCTATTTAATCACGGGATCGGAAATACGTTTGAAATTATCAGATATTTTACATCGGGAACCGGGGATTATTGGGTTTTGCACCCGCCAAACCGGGCATGGAAGCGGAAGGTTTGATGACCAAAAGTTTTTTACTGATATTTAACGCCGCTTTATTTTTGAAATATAAGAATAGCAAAATAGGAGAAGGAGATGAC
>DPVY01000220.1 GCA_003527965.1 Fidelibacterota bacterium | reverse complement strand
AACTATTTTAGGACAAGACATAGGGAACGGGGCTATTATCTGCGAAGCAGTCGGACGGAAATTCTCTGCCAAGTGTTTCTAAAGGAGTTCTAAGTGACTCTCGTGACAGTCTGTGCCTGAGAGAAACCGAAAAAAAAGGAAGCATGGTTAAACCCATGCTCCCTTTTTTTAATCATGCACGTATTCGTTTATGCATTCATGGCAAGCACAAACTAAAACGGTAACAATACCGGCAGAGTATAATTAATACCTGCTCTCAGATCAATCCACTCTTGAGTTCCATCTCCACCTTCAAAGCCGGTAAAAATTTCCATACCGCGAATTTTCAGGAAAAGATCTAATCCTTCCATAATATTGTAGCCGCAGACCAATCCCGGTGTTAGCCCGAAGGCGTTGTATGATTCGCCTGCCGTTTGCATATGGAGACCGGCGGCAACTTCAGCGCACAAACTCATTTCCGGAGGTAAAAAATCTAACAGGTTTGATAAACTAAAATCAAGAAGAGCATAAATTGGGATTCCGCTAAGATCGTCGCCTTCGCTGGAAGATCCGGCCATGTAATAGCCTGTTTCCAATCCTGCATTTAAGGTTACTCCGCCAAATTCCGCCAAATTATTTACCATTACATGGATTCCCAATGGAATTCCTATGTCATAATTGTCTTTAATATTTTGGCCGAATGGTACGATGCCACCAGCAGAGGCGCCAATGACTAAAATTTTGTCCGGGATACAGGATTTTTCGACAGCTTGTTCAACCCAAGCTTCTTCAACCAGAGCGGCCTCTTCCTCGACCGCTTCCGCCTCTTCTACGGTCTCCTCCTCGATAATCTGAGTTTCTTCCTCAGGGATAATGTTCTCCTGAGCAAAGGTGGGAGCCATCAAAAACAGCACAAAAACAAACGCAATCAGTACAACTGGCAAAAGTTTTCTTGTTTCCACGTTATCCTCCTTCAATTACGTGTTAAAAAAATACAATACATCTTTTCCCTTCATGTAGCTCAAATGTAGTATCTTAAATGTTTTATGTCAATATATTTTTTTTCTTTTTTTACCTAATGTGAATCTTTTTCTTTTTCCAGGAGAAATTACATGCATCGGGAGATCCTATGAACCACCAGCCCCTTCTCACTCCCTTCAGCCATCGACGTATTATTCTCCAACAATGATGGCAATACCAAGACGGTCGTATTTGAATCTGTCATTAAAGAAGAAATCGATCACTTGAACCATCCCATCCCCACCGGCAATGACGGCAACGGTTCTGCCAGGAATGGCAACGCCAGTGAAAAGCAGATCAGCACGATCAAATCACTGCTGAAGAATCCCAAGGTTAATCCGGACGAGAGACGGCAGATTACTAAACTGCTGGCCAGCGATATGCCGGACTATTTCTTCAGGAAGTCGGAGAAGCAAAATGGCCAGTGGGGCAAAGTAACCGACGGAGCGTTGACCGACCGTTAACGAAAGGGTGTGAAACGAAAGCGCCCGAGACTGCAATGATCCCGGGCGCTTTTTCAAATACGAGTTACACCCCAGCTACACCCAAATTGCATTAAAACCTGGTAAAATCTGGTAATATTTGGAATCGGGAGGCATAGACATTTTTGTTTAGATACAGAGATTACCATCCTTGATAAGAGAGCGTATTCCCGTCGACAAAAAGTAAAAAAACCAGCAGTAGCCGGACGTGTATTTATGGTTTGAAAATTAGTGAGTGCAGTCCCGACCAATCGGGACGACCCACGGCTTAAAAGAACGTAGGGCGCTCGTCGTGAAAAAATAAAAGTGTCTATTCCTGTCCATTCCTGTCCGTTTTGGATACATTTTCAACACCTGAAATCGGATATAAAACATTGGCGATTGGATGTATTCCCCTGTTGAAAAACAGCAACCGATTCTACCGTTTTCTCGACGGGAAACGTAATAAAAAACCCGGCGTTTGCCGGGCGATCTATGTTGTGTGAGTGCAGCAGGGATCGAACCTGCGACCCACGGCTTAAAAGGCCGTTGCTCTACCAACTGAGCTATGCACCCTTCAAAAAGCTTTTAAATTTACAGGATAATGCAAAATCAATCAACAAAAAAGTTTGTTTAAATTAATTTTATGACTACTCAGTCCTGGTTTTCACCCATGATAACTCGCTGAGTCTCCATAGCGATCACCAACTCTTCGTTTGTTGGAATAACCATAACCTTCACGGGAGAGCTATCGGCGCTAATGATCGTCTCGCTACTTCTGGTAGCTTTATTAATTTTAGCGTCAAGTTTTATGCCCAAATTATCCATCTCGCTGAGGCTCATACTGCGGACCACATCAGAATTTTCACCGATGCCGCCGGTAAATACAATAACGTCGGCGCCGTTCATGACGCCCATATATGAAGCGATATATTTTTTAAGGCGATAAGAGAAGACCTTTAAAGCCAGTTGAGCCTGATAATTCCCGTTTTCTGCTTCGGCTTCAATTTCGCGCATATCATTGGTCAGCCCGGAAATCCCCTGAATGCCGCACTGTTTGTTAAAAAAGGCGTTGGCCTGACCGATGTCAAAATTTTCCCTGCTGGCGATAGTAAATATCACACCGGGATCGATATCGCCACAGCGGGTGCCCATTAAAAGTCCTTCCAGTGGAGTAAATCCCATAGATGTATCCACAGAAACTCCACCTTTCACGGCAGTAATGCTGCTGCCGTTTCCAAGATGACAGGTAATGATTTTCAGGGATTTGATGTCTTTGCCTAGTATTTCAGCGGCGCGGTGGGCGACATAGTAATGGGAGCTGCCGTGAAATCCATAGCGGCGAATTCCATGGTTTTTATAATAGCTATATGGAATACCATACGTGTATGCATAGTCGGGCATGTTCACATGGAAAGTGGTATCAAAAACACCGACGTTCGAAATCCCGGGTAGTTTTTCCAGAGATGCTTCGACACCCTTGATATTTGGCGGATTATGCAGGGGAGCATATTCGATACATTCGTATAGTTTTTCGCGAACCTCTTCGTCAATCAACACGGACTGCTTGAATTTATCCCCGGCATGAACCAGACGATGTCCGACGGCGTCAATTTCTTTTAAATCGGAGATTACACCGAACTGGGGATGGACCAGAATTTTTAAAATTTGTTCAATCGCCGTTTCATGGTTGACAATATTGTCCGAAATAATTGTCTTGACTCCATCGTGACGTGTGTGTGAAAGATTGGTGCCGCTGATACCGATGCGTTCTACCAGTCCGCGGCACAGGGACTGTTTGGTATCCGTATCAATAAATTGATATTTTACTGATGAACTGCCCGAATTAATTGTTAATACTCTCAAGAATATACTCCGTTCAAAATTTTATTGTGTTTTTGATTGTAAAACTCGTCTGTTTTACAATATTAAAAAAGCACCTAATATTAGTAAATTATATTTAGTATTTCAATTGGAATTATCAGAGGCGAATTCAAAATATCTATCCGTAACAATAACCCACAAACACCTCATCCAATATTTTATACAACATTTTAGCCTGTTTTTTTTAAATACTTAGGCTTATACTTTTTACTTGATTTTTAGGGGAGCCGCAAATATATTTTTATCAACCATTTTACTGGGATGTATTTTGAACAATAGAAGAATATTATTGCTGGCTGGATTAGCCGTTGCTCTCATTGGTTTTATCGGTATGGGTCGGGCACAGGTTGGCATACCCGAGTTATTTCCTTTCAACAAAGAGAATATGGCGCTGATTAAAATTGCAGGTGGGTATAATTTTGATAACGATGAGTTCCTGGACATTGTGGGAATTGCCGCATTAGTGGATGAAAAAGGCAAACCGATTCCACGTTCAAGCTATATTGTCCATTTTGAGGAGTCGGCATCCAAAGATTTAATAGTACAGTGGAAGTTTGCCGTACCGAAAGATATGAAGGCTGATTTTTCAGATATCCTGGTTACGGATATAGATAGCGATGGTTTGCCTGAGATTGTTTCGGCTTTGAATATTTCGGACATTGGCAGATCAACCCGGACCGATTGGCTTTATATTTTCGAGTACGATAATGGATTTCCGACTAAACCCACAGCCACAATGGACGGCGCCGGTAATTTTGTAACACGTCCTCGGCCGCTGTTTTTGCATTGCGGAGATATAGATGGCAATAAAGTACCGGATATCGTGATTTCCTCCGGTGGACCTGAACGGAGAGTCGTGGTTATTTCTGCAAATGGGCCGGTTTCATCAGAAAACCTAGAAATAATTTATCACGTAAATAAAATATCAACCCTCGAGGGGACTCTCCCCTTTAAAGCGGTCGCTGCCAATGTTGACTATAGCACCGGTGATGAATTGGTAATATTCGGCGGTAACAATACTCTACACGTAGATGTATATATCAACGAAGTGCCGGACCCCGTCTTAAAACATTCGTTTCAGGATATTCCCCGGTGGGATTTTGATTTAGCCCGCCTGGCAATCGGCGATCTCGATGGCGACGGGCTGGAGGAATTTATCATCCCGTTAAAATCCGGTGGAACAATTCTTATGTCAAGACAGGGTGAGGAGTTTATATCGAAGCGCTTTCTGCCAAAGGAGCAAAATATTGCCGCTTTATTAATTACTGATTATAATAGTAACGGTTTAGGAGAAATAACTTACAATACACAAGGCGGCGCGACTCTATTTAATCTTGAATATGATATGTCGGGTGATCTAACCGACAGCGATTTCTATCGACATATATGTTATGATAATCCGGTATTAAAAGGTTTTCAGTTTATTGATATCGCCCCTGTCCTTTCAGCATCGGGGAAATATACCGGCTCAATCATCATGCCCTTTTTAAATAATAATTACAATAAACATGGTCTGTGTGGTTGGCAATTGGAAGACGTGACACCACTT
>DPVY01000267.1 GCA_003527965.1 Fidelibacterota bacterium | reverse complement strand
ATTTTGCGCTTGATATCCTGATTTGGCGGTAAAAATAGTGATAACAAAATGCTCCTGCTGCGAAAATCGTAATGTACGTCGGCAGACTTGAATTGGCGCCCCAGCCGAAACCCCAGCTGGACCGACGACCCCGTCGGTACAGCCTCGACTCTCAGAAGCGAATTAGTGGGTTTTATCGATGATAAAGCCGCGGAATCACAATCTGCGCCATAGACTGTAAGGTAAAACCAGTCATCTCCTTTGAAAAAATTCGAGAAATCCGAATCCTGAAAAGTGCCCTGAGTAACGATTTTTACCGCAACCCCGTTGGCTCTTTCTTTATAGATGATTTCATTTAAGCGCACCAGGTCGCCCCTTTTAACCACTGAGGTCGCAATTACAGCAGATTGATTCACCCGGTTCTCTTTTATAAAATATTCTTCAGAGCCGGCGGCAATGGAGTATTGCAGGTCCGGTATTGTGTTTTCTTTCATTAACGTCATAAACGTTTTAACCGGAACAAACATCTCTTTATCTATCAACAAGGCGGGTTGAGGCATCTGCATAAGCCGGGCGTCAAACATGATGAAAGGACTGTTCGCCGTGATTTTGACCCTGTTTTTCGGGAAAAAGAGAACGATTTTCCCGCTTTCCTTGCGATAATAAGTCCTGACATTAAACGCTCTGGAAAAATCCTCTACGGAGACATATTTTGTTTTGTCAACGGAAAGTACCTTTATTGAGTGATTCGGATCTTTCAGAACCGGATACAAAACGGTCAGCTGTTCCGCGGGAATACTTTGCAGCAGTGTAATCAGTAGAATAAAAATTGTAATCAGTTTAAATTTCATAAAAACCGGCGGGAAATTACGAACTACATATTCATAAATCAACCAACATCTGAAATTCAATGATAAAAGAATCATGAAACCGGTTTTCCGTAATGCCTCGTTTTGACTGGCTTTTAACAGTTGCAACCAGATCTATACTTTTCCTGAACTTCTGCCGAACCGTCATGAACCGGCGATAACCGGTTCCATATAAAGACACCATATTAAACCGCAATGGCGTTCCCGGTTCAAAGAGATAAACCCTTGTATCACTTGTAGGGCAGTAAAAATGGGTGGTTCCGGCGGTTATTTGCACCCCCCTTGATTGCTCAAATGTCGAGTAGAGACATATTCCCGAACCAATCTTTTTTATTCCCGTTGAATTAGATCGCACAGTGGCGCCTCTTAAAGAAAGCCAAATATTTTTCATAAAATAATAACGCGAAGAAAAGGATATCTGGTTTTTCAAAATATCCTCGCCTGCTGATTGATAAGTCAGGCTGCGTTTAAACCGGATGTCTATAAAGTGTTGCTTTTTCCACCGGCGCTGAACGAATAATAATGCCTCTGTTCCTTTTGGGGGATTGACGCCCGCCTTAAAGGACCGATTCTTGGCAAAAAAATCCACATACGCGCTCACCTGGTAAAAACGGAGCAGCTTTGTCGACAGACCTGCATATAAACCCCTTTCATTTGAAGGAGTCGAGGGAAATTCCTTCACCGCCCCGGACATGGATGTAAAAAATTGATCGGAGAAGTAGCGGGCCTGCAGACCTGCTTTGATCCCGCCCTGACGAAATACACAGCCCTGGACAACTGCAAATTCCCCGGAATTAAGAAACGCACCCTCACCGGAAAAAACCCAATCTCCGCTTGAAAATTTTTGATAGACGGAATAGCCCTGAATATGATTATTACCAGAATAATACTTTAGCGGATGCGAATATTGCGAACGAAACGCCAGAGCTCCCCATTGATTATCCTTTGAGACATAAAGCAACCCGGCGCCAAATGTTTTCTCTGTGATTGCATTTTTTCCCGATAATTCTACATCAGAAATATGGATGCCGGTCGTCCGGAAGGAGCCGTGTCCCGAATCAGAGATCGCAGCATCTAAGTAGTGATTTGACGCCATTGAATAGAATGTAAATCCGCTTTTTTTGTAAGTAAAATTGGCTCCACTCATATACCGGTTTTCATCAGATCCCAAATATACTCCAAATTGCTGGGTTCGGGGAAGAATTGTGCTGCTAACATTAATACTCTTTCTCGGCATGCCGTTGCGGGAGAAGAGCAAACCGTGTCCCCAGTTGAACCGAAATGCAGCGGCGCCTAATTCTACACCATAAGAGACAACCGGTATCCGTAATGATACATTGCGGTAATCCCAAAGAGTTCGTTCACCCGCATCTCTTTCGGCAACAACCCCAGCCACACCACCGTCTTTATAATAGATTTTTCCACGGACCAGGTTTTTATTCACATCGGGTTCAGGATCGGATACCAAAGATGTAAAGTTTAACAATGAAATTCGATTTGAACCTGGTTTTTGAGTAATTCTGAAAAACAGTTTAACAATTTCCACCTCTTCAGGCTCCAGCCCGGTTTTTTGGGCAAAATCAGCCCAATCCCGGATCGAAATCTTTCGGGCTTTCAGATTAATCAGCGGTTCTTTTAGTCTCTCCGATAAAGGTAATGCTTCAATCTCGACGGCACTGCAATTTTCCCAAATCAGGGGATTAGTCGTGAATTGTTCAAGATACGATTCAATCTCATCGGCGGTAATATCTTGCAAATCCAGAAATTGATCCAGCAGCACTTCCGATAATAGATTTTCGGCAGCCAGAAAGTCCACTGGTATTAGCAAAACAGATATGCCCAGCAGCAGCTTTTTCAGAAGCAAATTCCACATCCGCAGTAAATCGTGTAGGGCAGGACCATGTGATGAAGAAAAGCCGCATCAACTTGAAGCCCTTTCCAATGAAACGACACGCCACATGAAAAACGGTCGGGATTTAGTTGTACACCCGTCGCAATATCAAGCGCCGGCAAAATTTCCAAACACAATCCTGTTCGTGGTGAAAATGGGAATTCCGTATCCTTGTATAACTCGGCGCACCACTCTATTTTGGGGTGTAATGTAGCTTGGATCCCAAACATGAGACATTCCGGTAAATGGTCGGCTTTTGAATAGATGCTCGGGCTATTGACATTCTGGTACAAAATCGCAAATTGAAATAAATCCGTTAAATAATATTTTGTGCCGACGGTCACTCCAAACGCCCCGGATCCATTGAACCCCGTTATGGATATATGATAATAATTGACCATTATTCCCACAGAAAGAATTTCGACAAACTTCCGGGCATAGGATATTCCCAAAGTTTTTTCCTGATAAATAGAATTCCCAAAGGACTTTAAACCAATGCCGGCGTACCGTTGTTTGGCTGATGTCCAGCCCGTTTGTACATCGAAATAATCCAGCCCTTTGATACCATAAAGCCGGCTGTAATCAAAACGAATAAATCTACCGGAAATTTCCGTGTTGGCGGCGGGATTCAGGGCATAATGGTGAAGTGAACCGACATTTCCCCGGGCAATCACACGAGGATTAATCGTCTGCAATTCAAATGCGGCATAGCTTACCGTAATACTTAGAAATATTACTGCAATGAGATTCCGAGTCATTCTAAAAAGCAAAACCCTTTTACTATTTCCGGTTAATAGCAAAACATTTAAAAAGAAATCGCCGACCGTGACATTTCAGCCGTCCGGCAGTCTTCCTGTTTATTTCATCAATGTATCAACGCGCTCGAAAACAATATCCGGATATTGCCCGGCGCGCCGGTTATCTCAATTATTTCTTCTTTTTTTGCTTTTTTAGCGCCGTCTTCTTGACCTCTTCATCGGGATATTGTTGCAATTTCCCGCCAATCGGGATAAAATGAATTTACCGGACAGATTCCGACCATCAGACCAATCAATGCGACAACTCCAATCTAAATCCATATAGAATGCCTAAAGTTGCCTTAACTATTTGTGTGAATTTATAACTTTATTTGGAAAATCAATATTATTTTTTTGAGGGTCGTTCAATAACTCTAAAAACCTTTTCCCCTTTTTTCGCCATACGATAGCGCTCACGGGCAAGTTTCTCGATATAATCTAAATCATTTTCCAGCCGTGCTTTTTCGACAAGAAGAGAATCCTGTTCTATCTTCAGGTTTTCGATATGGGTATGGAGCCGGCGTTTTTGCTGGTTTAGCTGGTAAACTTGATATATCCCGTAATCACTAATAACAAAGGTTAAGATGAATATTGTAATAAGAGACAAAACCGCCAGAATCCAGTATAAATGTCTGATATTGGAGGCGTCAGAATGTTTTTTATACCGGACTCTGGCGGTCTTTTTTCGCATCATTTAAGAATATTAATTCCCCAGAAAATCGCTTCGTCTTCCAGCTCTTCTTCAATTCGCAGGAGCTGATTGTATTTACAGACACGATCCGTCCGGCAGGCGGAACCGGTTTTGATCTGTCCGGCATTTACCGCCACCGCCAGATCGGCAATTGTCGTATCCTCGGTTTCACCGGAGCGGTGCGAGATAACCGTAGTAAAGCCACTGCGATGAGCCAGATTAATTGCATCGAGTGTTTCGGTAAGGGTACCAATCTGGTTCAATTTAATCAAAATGGAATTCATGGATTTCTCATTAATCGCCCGCTTCAGACGCTCAACATTGGTGACGGTCAGATCGTCGCCGACAATCTGGATCTTGTCGCCGAGTTCCTTTTGCATATATTTCCAACCATCCCAATCATCCTCAGCCAAACCATCTTCGATGGATACTACCGGATACTTAGTTACTATATCTTTATAATATTGCACCATTTCTTCCGATGTCAAAGACCGGTTTTCCGATTTTAGTTCATATTTCTTCGTCGTTTTGTTATAAAATTCCGAAGATGCCGGATCAAGAGCAATAAACAGCTCTTTACCGATTTTATAACCGGTTTTTTCAGCGGCTTCCAGGATTATTTCGATAGCTTCAACATTGGATCTCAGATTCGGTGCAAATCCGCCCTCATCGCCAACGGCGGTGTTTAAACCCTTGGCTTTCAAGACAGATTTCAGATTATGAAATGTTTCAACTCCCATTCTCAAGGCATCCCGGAAAGAGCCTGCTCCGGCCGGAAAAATCATGAACTCCTGAAGATCAACATTATTATCGGCATGACTGCCGCCGTTTAATATATTCATCATGGGCACCGGCAATACTCTCGCATTTGTTCCGCCGATATATTTGTAAAGCGGTAAGCCCACAAGGTTCGCCGCAGCTTTGGCAACTGATAATGATACCCCCAGAGTTGCATTGGCTCCTAATTTACTCTTATTGGGCGTGCCGTCAATTTCAACTAAAAGTTTATCAATATAGGCCTGGTCCAAGACATCTTCACCGATGATTTCCGGAGCAATAATTTCATTTACATTCTGGACGGCTTTTAAGACACCTTTGCCCATAAAGCGACTTTTATCACCATCTCTTAGCTCAACAGCTTCATGTTCACCGGTAGATGCGCCGGACGGTACCGCGGCGCTGCCATAGAAACCACTCTCGGTCAATACTTCTACTTCAATAGTCGGGTTGCCGCGGGAATCTAAAATTTCACGGGCATTTACATCAGTTATTGTACTCATTTAAAGTTCCTCCATTTATTATTTTTACAATTTCAGCAATAAACTCGACCGTAAATTTACTCAGTGCTTCTCAGATTGTCAATGACAGCCCTGAAAACTTTTCATAAGGTAAATGACGAAAGATGCCGGATATGCGTCGATATAACCGTAAGATCTCATCAACAATTCTCTCCTTACTCACTCCTCAACTATTCCTCCGAAAGGTGTTCCCGCAGAAACAGGATTACATCTCATTTTCTTAGTATGATTATTCCCCGGAAATTCCTATAATTGAACTATTATTGCCTAAACGTAACCTTTTGCCGTATATTTAATCAATTAAAACGAACCTTAAGATAATTTTACAACAGGAGAAAATTTATATGAACGACAATCTCTACGATGTGGTCATTATTGGCGGCGGACCGGCGGGCTTTACATCGGGAATCTATACCGCCCGCGAAAAGCTTGACACCGTTTTACTGGAAAAGTCCATGACCGGCGGCTTACCAAACGTAACCGATTTAATAGAAAATTATCCGGGATTTCCAGAGGGTATTGCCGGACCTGATTTGATGATAAAATTCAGGCAACAGGCTGAAAAATTCAATGTAAAAATCCACGAATATGACGAGGTAACATCTATCATTCCCGGAGACGCCTGCCATACCGTTCGGACCGAAAAGAAAGAATATAAAACCAAAACCGTGATTATCGCTTCCGGAGGTTTGCCGCGTATGCTCAATGTGCCGGGAGAAAAGGAGTTTACCGGCAAAGGAGTAT
>DPVY01000218.1 GCA_003527965.1 Fidelibacterota bacterium | reverse complement strand
TATTTCTATTGCTGAAAGTAAATCCACAACGATGGGGCATATTAAGAGAGAAGATTTGTCAAATTCAATGGTAATCGATCCCGGAGAAGATGAATTAAAGAAAAAGGATGAGGTTGTTTCGCCAATGATAACTAAGATAATTACAAACAATAAAGAATTAATCACTCTCCAACAACTGAGGGATACATTACTGCCAAAGTTGATGAGTGGTAAAGTTAGAGTAAAAGACATACAAGAGGAAATATAAAAATGAGCGATATAGTTCCTGAACAATCCGGTTTTTTATTGTATACTACAAAAGATGGTGAGATTAAAGTAGATGTTTTTGTGCAGGATGAAACCGTATGGCTCACTCAAAAAGCCATGGGAAAGCTTTTTGGAGTTGAAAGCCACACGATCAACTATCATTTAAAAGAAATTTTCAAATCAAGTGAACTCCAGGAAAATTCAACTACTCGAAAAATTCGAGCAGTTCAAACTGAAGGAAAACGGCACGTTACCCGTGCACTTGTTTTTTACAATCTCGATGCCATCATATCAGTGGGCTACAGAGTTAACTCCTACCAGGCAACCCAATTCCGCATCTGGGCAACCCGCACATTAAAAGAGTACGTGATAAAAGGTTTTGTGCTCGATGATGAACGGCTGAAACAGGGTGGACAGATTTTCGGTAAAGATTATTTTGATGAACTGCTGGAACGAATACGAGAAATTCGGGCAAGTGAGCGGCGCTTCTACCAAAAAGTCACAGATATTTATGCCCTCTCCGCTGATTATGATAAAGATTCACCAGTAACAAAGGAATTTTTTGCAACTGTACAAAACAAACTTCACTGGGCGATTACAGGCAAAACCGCAGCAGAAATTATTTACGATTCAGCAGACGCCACAAAAATTTATATGGGACTCACCAACTGGAAACAAGCTCCTTCTGGTAAAATTTTAAAATCAGATGTAGGCATTGCCAAAAACTATCTCAACCATTCCCATATTCAGGAACTCAATCAAATTATATCTGCCTACCTCGATCTGGCAGAAAACAGAGCCAAACGGAATATCCTGACAAAAATGGAAGAGTGGATAAACTTTCTTCACAGTTTTCTGGAATTATCGAGCTATCCCATCCTTACAGAGAAAGGCAAAATCTCTGCATTAAAAGCCAAACTTAAAGCCGAACAGGAATATGAAAAATACCGGGTCATTCAGGATAAAAATTACATTTCAGATTTTGATAAAGAGATCAAGCGGATAACAGGAAAAAAAGATGACGATGAATAAAATCACTGAAAACCAAATTGAAAAATTTGCAATTGAACAGCTTGAAAAATTAAGATACCAATACATCTACGCCCCGGATATTGCCCCCGATGGAGATAAACCGGAACGAAAAACCTTTGAAGATGTTCTTTTGATTGAACGGTTGCAAGAAGCAGTAGGAAGAATAAATCCCAAAGTTCCGCGAGAAGTAAGAGAAGAAGCGGTAAAGCAAATCCAACGCCTAAACTCTCCCGAACTGATCGCCAACAACGAAGCATTTCATAGAATGCTGACTGAAGGAATAAAAGTAACCTATCAAAAAGAGGGCAACAGCAGAGGCGATTTAGTCTGGCTGATAGATTTTAACAATCCCGATAACAACGATTTTATTGTTGCTAATCAATTCACTGTTGTTGAAAACGGCATCAACAAACGCCCCGATGTAATTCTTTTTGTAAACGGAATACCTTTAGTAGTAATCGAACTAAAGAATGCAGTTGACGAAAATACAACTGTACGGACAGCTTTTAAACAAATACAGACTTACAAACAAGCAATTCCAGGTTTATTTACTTACAATGGTATTGTTGTAATTTCAGACGGATTGGAAGCCAAAGCCGGAACAATCTCTGCCGGTTTCACCCGTTTTATGAGTTGGAAATCAATTGACGGTAAAAAAGAAGCGTCGCATCTTGTAAGTGAGTTGGAAACACTTATCAATGGAATGCTCAATAAAAAAACGCTGCTCGATTTGATAAGGCATTTCATTGTCTTCGAGAAAAACAAAAGAGAAGATTTAAAGACCAATCTTACTGTCATAGAAACTACCAAGAAACTTGCGGCTTATCATCAATACTATGCCGTAAACAAAGCAGTTGATAATACAATTTTAGCATCAGCCTCTAATGGCAGCAGAAAAGGCGGGGTTGTTTGGCATACACAGGGAAGCGGTAAATCTTTATCAATGGTTTTTTATACCGGCAAGATAGTTTTAGCGTTAGACAATCCTACAATTTTAGTTATAACAGACCGCAACGATTTGGACGATCAGTTGTTTGATACTTTCGCCGCATCAAAACAATTACTGCGGCAAGACCCGGTTCAAGCTGAAAACAGAGGTCACTTAAAAGATTTATTAAAAGTTGCTTCGGGCGGAGTTGTGTTTTCCACTATTCATAAATTCCAGCCCGATGACGGCAATGTTTATGAGCAATTATCGGATCGAAAAAACATTGTAGTCATTGCCGATGAAGCGCATCGCACGCAGTACGGTTTCAAGGCAAAAACAATCGATGACAAAGATAAACAAGGAAATGTAATCGGAAAAAAGACGGTTTACGGTTTCGCCAAATATATGCGGGACGCCTTGCCGAACGCTACTTATCTTGGTTTTACGGGAACACCGATTGAAAGCACAGACGTGAATACGCCGGCTGTTTTCGGCAATTATGTTGATGTTTACGATATTGCCCAGGCTGTTGATGACGGTGCAACCGTTCGGATTTATTACGAAGGCAGATTGGCAAAGATAAATCTAAGCGAAGAAGGTAAAAAACTTGTTGCCGAATTAGATGATGAACTTGAATTAGAGGATTTATCATCAACACAACAAGCGAAAGCAAAGTGGACGCAATTAGAAGCATTGGTTGGAAGCGAAAACCGGATAAAACAAATAGCTGCTGATGTTGTCTTGCATTTCGAACTGAGACAAGAAGTTTTCGAAGGCAAGGGAATGATTGTCTCTATGTCCCGCAGAATTGCAGTTGAGCTTTACAAAGAAATAATAAAAATAAAACCGGAATGGCACAGTGATAATTTAAAAAAAGGTACAATAAAAGTTGTAATGACCGCTTCATCTGCTGATGGTCCGGAAATGGCAAAACATCACACGACGAAAGACCAGAGACGAATTTTAGCCGACAGAATGAAATCTCCCGATGATGAAATGAAACTTGTTATTGTTCGTGATATGTGGCTCACCGGATTTGACGTTCCTTCGCTACATACACTTTATATTGATAAACCGATGCGCAGTCATAACTTGATGCAAGCAATTGCACGCGTTAATCGTGTTTATAAAGATAAACCCGGCGGACTGATAGTTGATTATATTGGCATTGCGTCTGACCTGAAACAAGCGCTGTCATTTTATTCTGATAGCGGCGGGAAAGGCGATCCGGCGATTGCTCAAGAAAAAGCCGTGCAGCTTATGCTGGAGAAATTGGAAATTGTTTCACAAATGTTCCTTGAAAAACCAGTAAAAGCGTATTCGTTAAATTATGAGAATTTAGTTAAAGATCCATCTGTGCCGTATCTTGGTAAAGATAAAGGACTACTTTACGAGGAATATTTTACAGCAGATACAACCACAAAACTGAAAATAATATTAGCAGCTGAAGAACATATTTTAAGTCTTGAATACGGAAAGAAAAGATTTATTGATGAAGTAACCGCATTATCAAGAGCTTTTGCAATTGCAATTCCGCACGAACAAGCTATGGATGTGAAAGACGAGGTTTCATTCTTCCAAGCAGTTAAAGCTAGATTGGCAAAATTTGATATAACCAGCTACGGTAAAACAGATGAAGAAATTGAAACTACAATTCGTCAAGTAATTGATAAAGCTCTCGTTTCAGAAAAAGTAATAGATTTGTTTGACGCTGCCGGCATTAAGAAACCGGACATTTCAATACTTTCGGAAGATTTTCTTTTGGAAGTAAAAAATATGGAACATAAAAATATTGCCCTTGAAGTGCTTAAAAAGCTTTTGAATGATGAAATAAAATCCCGAACAAAAAGAAATCTGGTCCAAAGCAAATCATTAATGGAAATGCTTGAAAATTCTATAAAAAAATATCTCAACAAAATACTTACAGCAACAGAAGTAATCGAGGAGTTGATTTCACTCGGCAAAGAAATTCAGAAGATGGATAAAGAACCGTCGGAGATGGGTCTGTCCGAATTTGAGTATGCCTTCTATACAGCAGTGGCAAATAACAAAAGTGCACGTGATTTAATGCAGAAAGACAAATTACGTGTATTGGCTATTGTATTATTTGAAAGAGTAAAACAAAACGCATCAATTGACTGGACAATAAAAGAAAGCGTGAAAGCTAAACTTAAGGTGATTGTAAAACGCACGCTACGCCAATTTGGTTATCCGCCCGATATGCAAAAATTGGCTACTGAAACTGTACTGAAGCAAGCGGAATTGATTGCTGATGAATTGACAAGTAATAAATAATTCTGGGTACTTACGGTTACTAAACTTCATATAACCATTGTGTACACCTGCTATTTTCTGATTGATGATTTTTTGGAGTTACGACAGATTTTTGAATTTGGGAATTAACGGTAATTTGGTTAGTTTTGTACAAATGAAGGTTTTTAATGTGAATAGTATTAAATTAGAAAAGAGGTTACTATGAAAAAAGGCTGGATTGTACTGATTGTCGTTTTAGTCGTCTTATTGATGATTTTCAGTTTTTTCAAAAACACTTACAATTCATTGGTTACAATGGAAGAGAACGTCAATCAATCCTGGGCACAGGTCAGCAACCAGTACCAACGACGGGCGGATCTGATCCCCAATCTCGTTGAAACGGTCAAGGGCTATGCATCTCATGAGCAGGAAACCTTCACGGCTGTGACAGAAGCGCGGGCAAAAGTCGGTCAGTTGACCGTGACTCCCGAAGTACTGAACAACCCGGAAGCCTTCGCGAAATTCCAGCAGGTTCAGGGCGAAATCAGTTCGGTCTTGACGCGTCTGATGGCGGTTTCGGAAAATTATCCACAGCTGAAAGCCAACGAGAATTTCCTGGCGCTGCAGTCCCAGCTGGAGGGCACGGAAAACCGCATTGCCGTGGAGCGGAAACGTTTTAATCAAAGCGTGCAGCTGTATAACACAACGATTCGCCGCTTCCCGACAAATATGCTTGCCGGTATGTATGGATTTGAAAAGAAGCTGTATTTTGAAGCTCAACCTGGTGCCGAAACGGTTCCGGATGTTAAATTCTAATGGGATTTAGAAAAGGATTATGATGAATTCACGATTTATTAAATCGGTTGTAATCGCAATTATTATATGTGTTGTTCTGCCGCTTTTTGCCCTGGACGTTCCACCGTTAAAAGCCAGGGTTACTGATCTGGCGGGTGTTATTTCACCCTCTGAGCGGGTGAAGCTGGAAGAAAAACTATATTTTTTTGAAACCAAAACCTCCAACCAGATCGCCGTATTAATAATTCCATCCCTTCAAGGTGAATCTCTCGAGGATTATTCGATCCG
>DPVY01000285.1 GCA_003527965.1 Fidelibacterota bacterium | reverse complement strand
ACAACAAATAATCATTGATCCAGAATCTCACACATTAAGGTTTGATAACACAAGCTCCGGTACTGAAATTGAAGATGAGCAACTTCAGTTTAACGCCGAATATGCATTTACAATTGATAATATCAGTCTTCATTCAGCCTATAAAAGAGAAAATTCATTTTTCAACTATAGTGGTGGGTTGGAATATTCGCCGGATTTTTCCGAAATGCAGGGATATAAATTTAAAAGGTCATCAAATGGCTATTCGGCGGCAATTAAATTCATGAATAACCAAATATCTTACCCAATCGATCTGGAAAATATCCAATTTAGTTTCTTCTATGAGCAGATTATGGATCATTTGCCGTCGTCGCTGTTTGCTGATAGAATCGAAGAAAACAGTAATAGTGAATGGCATGAAAGTTCATACATGTTTTCGAGCACCATGATTGGCGGGAATAACGATTTATTTTTTAAATCCCATTTCAATTATAGTGTTAATTTCAGAATTCCGACGATTTATCAGCAGGTCACTTCCCTGATGTATCCGGTAAACAATAATTGGGGAAGTAAACTTCAAACAGAATATAAAGTGAATTATGAATTAGGGACTTCAATATTTAGCAATTTTGCCGGGGCTTTAAATATCTCACAATCGGAAATCTCTTGTGTGATTTTTAACTCTTCATATAAGAATAAATTTAGAATGATTCAATTGGGCGGGACGCCGTTGACGCTTTTGGATAACTATAAAGACGCAAATATATTTGGCGTGGAGACCTATATCTCAACAGAATTTAAAAAAGCGGGTTCCCTGTATTTTTCGTATATAAAATACATAATTCCGGATAAAGCGGCTTTTCCATTTAAACCTGAAAGCAAATTAACCTCAAAATTAGTCTTTGATTTTAAAGGTTTGAACATAGATTTGATCTATTACAAAGAGTCGCGCCGCGCCGGCTGGATTATCAATTATATCAGTGATAATAATGGAATGGCTCTTCAGGAATTGATTTTAGAAAAATATGGCAATATTGATGTTCATATAAAAAAGACAATTGAGCTCTGGCGCTTAAAATGTTTCCTGTCAGCGAGTGGTCGGAATCTGATCAATAATTCTCTGGCTTTACAGGGTATTGCTATTCGGGACAGGCGTTTCTATCTTACCATTGGCGTAGAGTTTGATTAAAATAAAAAAGGTAACATGCCGGGAATGGAAATTAATCGAAAATATCTAAAAGTAAGTGGTCCGATTATTATTTTATTTATAGGTCTTTCCTGTACTTTCAATCCGTTTTTTAAAGATGAAAATATTGAAGCCGTGAAGATTTCAGGCCAAATTGGTCTTGCTGACAATGTCTCGCCGGAGGGTGTATACGTCTGGCTGGAGGGATTTAATATATCAGAAACAACGGATATGGATGGTAATTTTTCAATGACACTCCCATCACCGGAAGCGCAGGGGCTTGGAAGTGATTTTAGCGGCAAATTAGCAATCTTTTTCTACCTTGCTAATTATGGGATAGACTCCACAATCATTTTATTTGCCAATGGGAGGCTGTTGAAAGATCAGTCAAGCATAGATAATAATGGACACATTATAGACAAAACAATTCTTAATAATCTTGTAAATATAGAAACGTTAATCGAGCCGGAAATTATTGACTTTAAAGAAAATAACACATTTCATATTACAATTATATTAAAAGCTTTTCAAGAGACTGTGTCGGTTGGATCGCTTAGGGAATTGTTACCCCCAGGTTCGGGGTTTGTACGGACTGGTTTAATTATTGAACCTTTTGATAATCCAAATGCAAATACAATATTTATAGACCGACCAGAAAGTTTTCTATGGAATGATGTTCTGTTTGCAAATACAGAACAAACATGGGTGCTTAATATTTCCGTTAACCCGGATGCTTTTACAAGAGGTGGATATAGAGTTATTCCCTATATTTTAGTTCGCCAGGATGGAATTCCCGAAAGTTTAATAAATAGTATTTCTTCCCATATTAACGAGTTTTGTGCAGATTATTTACAGCTTCCGATGAAACGTATTGACGGATCATTTGAAGTGCAAGCTGTGGGGAAGTAATACCATGTGTTTGTTATGAAGTATTAATTAATCGGATTCATTTTTAAAATTGTGCCAAAAGCTATAATTGTTGAATTTCCAGGGATCACTGAATAAACGTCCGCATATAATACCATCTATATCCCAATCTTGAATTTTTAAGATTCCTCTTTCTAATAAATAGATGGTGCTATCAGGATAATCAGGTTTATAAACGGTGCAAGCGGATATAATCTCAGGAATGTTTCCACTCCCCTTGTCTAACAAAGTCAACCTGTGATAAGTACTGTAATCTCCCGGATGGTGTTCACCAAAAACTTTTATTGTATCTGCAATTTTTTCGACTGTCCAAGTTTTTGGATTTTCCGGAGTCCAGGTAATGGAAGACATTTCTTTTGTAATTTGATAGTTTAAATCGCTCCAGCATATAACAATTTCATCTAAGGAATAATTTGAAATAGTGAAATCTTCAACTATCAAACTGCCGGTTGCGCTTACTATTTCAATCGGACCGCTTGTTGCAGTGAATGGAACACAAGCATATATGGTATCATTCAAAATACTATCAGGTCTAATCCAGTCACTTGCATTTGAAAACATTAACGTATACGCCGATCTATTATCTTCAAAACTCCTTCCGAATATTTTAACTTTTGTACCAATTGTACCATGATCCGGAGAAACTGTTAATATATTATCTTTATTATTCAGAGGAGAATTTGGTTTACAACAAAACAACAATAGGAATACGGTAAATAATAAAAGATTAATGATTTTATTATATTTCATATATCCTCAGTGTAATAGGACTCCGTTACTGCTAATTTATTCAGGTCGGATTCTATTTCAATAGCAACATTTTTCTGTTTGCTCGATAATCTTTTGCTTCTATGGAATAAATATAAACTCCACTTGGAACTTTAGAGTTTGAATTATCGGTTCCGTTCCAAATTACTGATTTATAGCCGGCATTTTCAAGTTCATTTTTTATTACTTTTATTTCTCTTCCCGATATATCATAGATTGTAATTTTTACAAAGCAGTTTTGAGGCAATGAGTAATTTATTGTTGTATTCGGATTGAACGGATTGGGATAATTCTGCTCTAATTTCCATTTTGACGGAATAGTATTATTATCAACAAATATTTCCGATGATGGATCCTGGTTATAAAATGATACATCATCAATGGCAAAATAGAGCCCCGAAGTTCCAGTGACAACAAAGTGGAAACGTACCCAGACTTTAGGATAATTGTTGTTAATAAAATATGACAAATCCGTGTTATGTTCTACCCAAAACTCTTGAATACCGGTTAAAGAATCCAACTTGGTCCAGTTAAGGCTATCGCTACTGGCTTCTATATAGCAGTAGTCTTTGTTCTTATCGGTGTAATATTGCACCCAATAACTAATAGAAGCATAATTTAAACCTTCAAGATTAAAGCCGGGTTTGTAGGTTAATATTGAAGGCGTTCTGGAACTGTACCCCATGCTAAGAACATAGGCTCCGCTATGAGCTTTGACTAAATTGGACATTCTAACCGGACCCGCACAAGTCCACAGGTCATTGGCGATTTCAAAATCATCGATAAGATTTGTGATATTAATAGCATTGCAATAATAATTATTGGATTTATTGGCATCGCCGGATAGTGGCGCAGATATTTCGATATTTAGTATGCCTGTCTCAGGAGCATAAAATGATTTATATATCGCTGTTATGCTATTACCAGCTTCTAAGTGTTCAATGTGATATGTATCGGAGTATATGATATTACCATTTCTTGAAATTTTGCAAATGGCATCAATATTTGATTCGTCAGTAAGGCCAAAGTTGCTTACTTCGGCTTTAATGGGAATGGTGGATTGAATAGGATAACTATCCTTCATTGAAGTAGAACTGACATAAATATCATGTTCGGCGGCTAAAACATCCAGGTCGCAGGGTATAACCGGGGTCGATTGGGTAGTATCGTTTGATGTAAATTGGATATTGGCGTGATACTTTCCCGGCTTCATACCTTTCGTATTGACTCTTAGGGTGATGTCAGTACTGGAGTTGGGCGGTATAGTACCACCACCATGAAGAATATCAAGCCAACTGACCGGGAAATACCCGCTTTTGCCATATTGTATCATTGAATCAATGTCATCACCGTAGTCTACAAAGAGGGTATCGGTCCCATCTTTGACGACAATATTGTCAATTAGAAAACCAGTCAAACTCGGATCATCTATTGAACAATATCCCATATCTGATGCAAATGCCCAGCGAATAACAACATTGTTGGGAATAAATGGAGTCAAATCAAAATCCACCGCAACCCATCCATTACTACTACCTGTCCAACCGGGAATGCCGGGTCCCATACCCCAGCCTTGTTCAGAATCGCCGAAACTCCAGAGACTTTCACTACTATATGCAGGGCTTCCTGGAGTTGCCGTAGTAAAAGTATTGCCACCATCAATGGAAACCCAGACATTGCAGCCATCCCAGCCGTCATAAGGGGCTTGTGGGTTGGCAGGGTTTTCGACTGACCAATTTCCCCTAAATTGCAAGCATGGTGCCGATGTGCTACTTAAATCAATTACCGGGGTCTCTAAATATTGTAGCCATCCATTTTCATAACCGCCTATTTCCGGTTTGGCACACCACCAGCTCTTTCCCTCAAAGGCATACGTAGTATCAGGGTGCCAGGCGTATTGAACCTGGAAATCAATAGCAGAAAATTCAAGTGTATTTGAACTTAAATTGTTTAGTGTTATAGTTGCCTCCGAAGAGTCGCCGGACAGCAGAGAAAATTCGAGGTGATCAGGTGAAGCGGATAGCGCCGGTCCTCCAATCATTTCACTGTAAATAAATGGCATATAACTTCCCATTCCACAATTGTGCCATTTTATGCGGAAGTAACCATTTTCGCCCCAATTCGCTCCCCAGCTGTTTTTGCAAATCCAGCACTCCAGATTATCATCCCAACCAACAATCAGAATAGCGTGTCCGCCTGATTCCTCACCCTCGGCTTCTTTATGTTCATAAACGCCGCTACTATATGCGTAGAAGTCATTATAAACCTGATAGCTGGCTGAAACAGGGTGTCTGCAAACTGCGGCTTTGATATTGTCGATAACGTCTTCTTCTAATGTAATGAACCCCCATCCAGGGATAGTGATAGCTTCATCAGCCCAATTAGGGCAAGCGTCTAAACAGGAGATAGCGCTACGTGCGGAATATGGTAAACATGATTCGCTAGGGACGCCGTTGTTTTGGAAGAAGTCTAAAGCCTTGTATGTAAAACCACCATCGCAATCTCCGGCATCACCACAAGAGATAATGAATTGTTCGGATAAATCAATATTACCTGAAGTGTCATTATTGGTAATTTGCCACCACGATTCGACTTGTGCAGTTGCGGAAAATGCCCAACAACTACCGCATTGTACCTGATCTTTTGTCTGATCTTTTACAGGAGTAACCCAGTTACCTTTATTGTTTGTCCAGGTAAAATAGGTGGGCAATGATTTAGGTGCTTCCAGTGTGATTAGTTTTGCAGCGGCGTTTTCAGGTGGAACCATAAATTCGCCAAGGAGATTAGCTCTTTCTTCCGGAGATAGCTTTGTTACCCAACTTTCGCCTGCTACCCAGTTTTGCCCATTTTCTTTTATGGTTTTATTAAGTTGATTGATCCAATCCGAACCGGAAGTAGAAACTTGATTAATGAATAGAAGCAATAAAATCAGT
>DPVY01000007.1 GCA_003527965.1 Fidelibacterota bacterium | reverse complement strand
CGATTGAATATATTCCGCCCCTTCGCGACCATCTCTTATTGTCAGCATAATATCGACAATTGGACATTTGGGCAACAGCGACACATCGATTCCAGGATGGCCTGCTATCCAGTAGTGAATATTTTTATATATCTCTGACTCTCTCATTCCGGTAGTATGAATCATTTCCGAAATAAGCTTTTGATCGGATAACTCATTGAGTTCTTTGAGAATATAATCTCTGAACATCATTTTCATTTCATCAGGAACTCCGGGCATGAAATAATAGGATTTACCACTGTGGTCAAATTTCATACCCGATGCGGTTCCAATCGAATTTGGGATAATTCCAGCTTTGATTGGCAACATTGCCTGATTTTTACTTATTTCATCAACCTGTCTTCCCCGGTTAAGAAAAAGGTTTTTGATACGCTCAAATACAGCGTTATTAAATTCCAGAGTTGTATTAAAATATTTAACGGCAGCTGCCTTGGTGACATCGTCATGAGTAGGTCCCAATCCACCGGTAATAAAAACATACCGGACATCGGGGTGGACCGAATCTAATTCATAAAGAATCGAAGAAATTTCATCATTTACAATTGATACGCTGGAAACGCGGATACCAATTTGTTTTAGTTCAGTAATTAAATATTGTGAATTCGTTTCAGGAAATAATCCGGAAAGCAGCTCATTCCCGATCGCGATGATCGCGGCCTGCATTACAAAATCCAGACAATCAGATTTACCGTAATTGCCGTAAAGATACCTGCGGCGATGTCATCTATCATAATCCCAAATCCACCGCCCAGTTTTTCCAGATTTTTGATTGGGTATATTTTAGTTATATCAAAAAAACGAAAAACTAAAAAGGCCAGCAGAATCATAGGTACACGATTTGGATGTTGGATTTTGGGAAGCAGCAGTAGTGCCAGCCACATTCCGGCAACTTCATCTATAACTACATAAGACGGATCGATTATTCCCGATTTTAATTCAGAAAGACCGGCGACAAAAATCCCGATTACAAATGCGCTACAAACGATTATAATGCGAATTGTAACAGATTCAACTGGAATCAAAATCCAGATTAAAGCCGCAATTAAACTTGCCCATGTTCCCGGTGCATAAGGTATGAAACCAACATAGAAAAAAGAAGCAAGCGTGTCAATTAAAATATTTTTTTTCAAGATTTTTTCACGAACTGTTTGATTATGTCTTTATTGGAGGACAGGTATTCAGCACCCGTCCATACCGTAAATAATGTTACAATTAACATTAATAGATAGATTATGTTGTAATTTTCAATAATCTTGACATATTCTGAGATTCCCAGAAATATTTTCCATCTTTGGGTAATGATATATACCAGGATAAAAGAAACTGCTCCGATTTGAGCGCCTGTTTTGATTTTTGCCGATTGGCTGGTGACCATAATATTATCCTTTGTAGACATCAATATCCGGATTCCGGTGACGACAAAATCACGTAAAATCACCAATATTACCATCCAGAGGGGAATCAGCCCCATAACTACAAAAGATATGAATGCCGCAGACATTAATACTTTATCAGCCAGGGGATCCAGAAACTTACCTAAATTGGTTACTTCGCTGTATTTTCTGGCAATATAGCCGTCATATGCATCGGTAGTAGATGCCAGAATAAAAATCAATAAGGCCAGAATCTCAAAATACTGGCGTCCTCCAAAAAGAAAATAAATAAACAGCGGGGTTAGCAATATTCTTAATATTGTGATGAAATTGGCTTTAGTAAATATTTTTGTTTTCATCGTAATTGTGTCCTGCCTTCAATTGCCCGGGTCAGAGTTAGTTCATCAGCAAACTCAAGGTCGATACCCATGGGAAGTCCCTGCGCGATACGGGTTACATTAACGTCTTTAACTTTGATTAATTTTGATAAATACAGAGATGTTGTTTCACCATCCCGGGTTGGATTTATTGCTAATATCACCTCCCTGATTCCTTCCAATCGCGGCATAAGGTCGTCAATGTTTAAATCGTTTGGACCGATCCCGTTTAGCGGTGATAAAACACCGCCCAGGACATGGTACAAACCACGGTATCTCCCCGTCTTTTCAATCGCAAGCACATCCATCGGCTCCTGTACGATACAAATCATCTTATGATCACGTTTCAGGTCTGAGCAGATATCACAGGGATCGTTTTCAGTAATATTGTGGCATTGACTGCATTCGGTAATCCGGTCCTTGACATCAATGACCGCTTTGGCAAGCGTGACGGCATCTTCCCGGGAATTTTTTAATATAAAAAAAGCCAGGCGTCGGGCCGATTTTTTACCAACTCCGGGAAATCGCGATAGTTGTTCGATCAATATCTGAAGTGAATTGGGGATAGAACTCATAATCCTGGAATTTTAAACCCTCCGGGTAAATTCGGCATCAAACCACCGGTTAAACCAGCCATTTTTTCCTGATTTAATTCCTGTGCTTTGGTTAACGCCTGGTTCGTTGCAGCGACTATCATATCCTCTACCATTTCAATATCATCTGATAGTATTTCCGGATCAATTTTGATTGAGAGTATTTCCTGTTTTCCATTTGCCGTGACTTTCACCATACCACCGCCGGCAGCTCCTTCAACCGTCATATCGGCTAATTCACGTTGTAGCTCTTCCATCTGCTGCTGGATTTTATTAAACTGTTTCATCATGTTGTTTAAACCGCCTTTGGGTATCATAACCGCTCCTTATGTTGGAATAATTTCACCGCCGAATATATCTATCACTTTGCGAGTCATATCATCAAACGCATTTTTCTCCTGAGATTCAGCTGCTTCTGTTTTATCCTCAATACACTTTATTTTAAAATATTTTCCTGTTACTTTTTCAACTGCTTCTTCAACGGTATTTATTCTGGATTTTATTGTATTAATCTGAAATACTGCACCGTTCTTAAACAATATTTCAAGAATATTTCCATTGATCCGCTGGGGTTTACCATCATTTAAAAATGATGCGAACATTGGGTTTTCTTCTGCCACCAATTGCACAATTTTATCCCACTTTGCAATAATATCATCAAGGCTGATACCAGCCGGTACTTGCGGAACCGGAGTTTCCTGAATTTCTTCTTCGACCGGTATGATTGCCGGCATTGCTGCTACAGATTCGGTAACGAGATCGGGCTCTTTCTTCGGCGGTTCGGAATTATTTATTTGAAAAAGATCCGCGGTCTCTTTTACAGTTGGTGTCGGTTGT
>DPVY01000132.1 GCA_003527965.1 Fidelibacterota bacterium | reverse complement strand
ACGAATCGTCTCTATCAGACAAATTGAATATCTCTCCGACAGGATCAATAACTGAAAAAGTTTCATCACATTATCTCAAAGAGATGTCTACGACATAGGCTAATATTCCAACGGCATAATAGATCCGGTTGGCTTCAACCGTTCCACACGGAGCATAATGTTCGAAGAATCCCTTTGGAACAGGTTCAGTCCGTCTTCCCCATCTTCTATAAAACGCTCACCCCGACAAGTCGGGGCTGATGATGATAAAGAGCCAAATCTCCGCTCATTTCGCCTTTCGGAACGAAAAAACTTAAGGCTCTTACCGTTAAATTTCATGATTTTAAGTGTTTTCTTTAGACTCTCCAAAATATCTGTCTGAGGTGATGCATTGCCATGGCGAAACTTAAACGCCGAACATATCGGACGGTCGGTACCATCTGATAAATAACCAATCATCGGATGATAACCAACTGCCCCGTTATAACTCTTTTGACCATCACCTTTACCCGATTCAATCAGGCTTGCATCTATATCCAATGTGTAATCATTAACCTTCCCCGAACGCAGATAATAATCAACCGTGCGATCTAATATCCGCTGGATATAATACTCACGCCCTAATGATCCTTGACGGCGTAATCAATCTCTCACTGAATCCGGACTGGGTAAGGTCTCAATGTTTACTAATTTCCGAAATCCCTCATCATCCTGGATACCCCGTATATCTTCCAGGTATCGTCCACCGTCAATAAAATGGTAAAGCAGGGTACAAATATATTCATATGCCATAATGCCTCGATTTGAACCTGGACGAGGATATTCGATTTCAATTTGCCTGCGTATTCCCAGAGCTTGAATAAATTCATCAATGACAACTAAACCACCTCTGTCAGTGATTTTTTCTCTTGTTTGTTTGAACTGAAACGATAATATTCTGTCTGTCATTTTGCACCTCGTAAGTGATTTTGAATATCTTTTTAATGCAATGTAATTTAAACACTTACGAGGTGTTTTCATAACCCTAAATCGGATTTAGGGTTAGGTTTACAAATCCTTTTGATAATACAGTGCACCGGCTTATCTTTAAATAGATCTTAAAGACGGGCAACGAAACTATCAGGAAAGGTTTTGCATCATGAAAAATAAAAAGAGATGGTTAATTGTAATCCCAACGATCCTTTTCTTTGTGTTTATTGTAAATTGCAAAAAAAATCAACCGCCACCGGATTCCGGCAAAATTCAGTGGATTTATTCTGTCGATTCCGCTTTAGTGTTGTCCGGACAAACCCAAAAACCAATTATGATTGATTTTATGGCGGAGTGGTGTCCGCCCTGTCGCGCTATGGAAGATTCCACTTTCAATAATCAAAAGATCATTGAAAAATCCGCCGATTTTATTACCGTCCGGATCGACGTAGATAAACAACGCGATATCGCAATTCAATATGGGGGCAATGCGCGCAAGTATGGCGGAGTCGGGATTCCGAATTTACTTTTTTTGAATCCCCGCAATGAAAAAATCAAGCATGTCATCGGATTTCATAATGCTTCGCATTTGTCTGCCGTGATGGATTCGGTATTGTTAATTTATAAAAGCAGCGCTAAACAGGATTGATTTATTTACGTGGATTTTTTACTACTCAAAAATTCTTCCCGCTCCCTTTTCGTTTCTTCGTATATCCAGCGCAAAGAATCAATATTTTCCTGAGTTTGCTGAATATTTCGCCGTTTAAACATCCGCACCTGGGTTTCAATTGCTTTTTCAATAAAAAATGTACTGCAGCCGCAATCAAAATATTTCATGAAATTAACAAAGGAGGGCACATCTTCATCAATAAATCCGTATAAATAACTGCTGACGCCAATTGTTTTACCGGTAAAAATACTCGTATTAATCGCCGACTTCGAAAAATCACCGATAATGCATCCCAAAAATTGCTCGCCTGTGTTGATCTTGTCCTGCCCTTTTCGAACACGAATCTCACCATAAGTATTTTTCAAATCGGAATTACAGGTTCCGGCGCCAAGGTTCACCCATTCACCGATAAAGGCATTGCCGATAAAACCATAGTGCTGTTTATTCGAGTAATTCATAAAAACCGTTTCGGTGATCTCGCCCCTGATCTTGCACACATCTCCAATGGTCACCCGGTCTTTGATATCAGAATGTTCACGGACACGGCAATTCTTCCCGATGAGCACCGGGCCTTCAATGAGACTGAAAGCGCCGATACTTGTGTGATCGTCAATTAGAATTTTTCCAGGTCCGGTGTTAAATCTAACATCAGGATCGATATGTACATCTTCCCCGACAAACAGCCCCTTTTTTATCTCTGTCCAGCGGGAATCTTCCGCCAGGAAATCGATAGTTTCCTTACAGATGCGCTTATGCCAGATGATCGTTTCATGGGGATAGGTTAGTAAATCAAGTTTTTCAGCCCCCGCCTTGAGGTTTTCCATATTTTTCAACGAAGGAACGGCTCTGGCATTTAAATAAACGACATCCTCCTTCGCTAAATCAGGATTATATTTTTCATAATCATAAAACCGCTTTAATTCATCACGGATTTGAAAACGAAGTTGCGCCTTTGGAAATTTTCGTCTCAGCAGCTGGATAAGCGTAAGACCACCTACCGGAATTTCAAAAGCCGGTCGGGTCAGTGTAATTGGGTACAGATCCTTTACAAACTCATCTTCAAACAATACAATAATCATAATTACTCCACAGTTACGGACTTTGCCAGGTTTCTTGGTTTATCAATATTACAGCCCCTTTTATCGGCGATATGATAGGCTAACAGTTGCAAAGGCAAAACCGTTAAAAAAGGACTTAATTCATTAATAGTTTCAGGAATAAAAACAACATGGTCCGCCAATTTTCCGATCCTTTGATCATCCTCGGTGGCAACGGCAATGACAATGCCGTCACGGGCTTTGACCTCCTGAATATTGGAAAGCACCTTATCATAGGAATGATCTTTAATACAGATGAACACGGTTGGCATATTCCGGTCGATCAGCGCAATCGGTCCATGTTTCATCTCTGCCGCCGGATAACCTTCGGCATGAATATAACTGATTTCCTTTAATTTTAAAGCGCCTTCCAAAGCGATGGGATAATTGACGCCCCGCCCGAGAAAAAGGGCATTTGATACAGTATAATGGGCCTGCATAATCGAGATAATTTGTTCCTTATTAGCAAGCACTTTCCTCATTTTTTCCGGAATCTCAGCAAGATGTTTCAGATATCGCTTTATTTCAATCCCATCCAGTTGCTGCCGATGATATGCGATTGACAATGCTAATAAAAAAAGTACCTCCATCTGTGTCGTGAAGGCTTTTGTGGAAGCCACACCTATTTCAGGACCCGCCTGCGTAAAGATTACACTGTCGCTGATGCGCGCAATTGTACTGCCGTGCACATTACAGATTGAAAAAACCATTGCGCCGTTTTTTTTAGCCTCTTTAATTCCGGCTATTGTATCGGCGGTCTCACCACTCTGACTAATGGCAATCACCAGTGTGTTGCGGTCAATAACCGGATTTCGGTAGCGGAATT
>DPVY01000344.1 GCA_003527965.1 Fidelibacterota bacterium | reverse complement strand
TCATATCCATATTTTGTAACGATGCCGTCATTTTCGTTTTCAGTCATATTGACATGAATAACGCCCAGACCGGCTAAGGCGGAAATTTTCGGTTTGCCGTCTCCCCGGTAAACCAGCGCTTTTTGAAAGTTCGATATTAATATGACTTCATCACTCTGGACGGTGTAATAATGCTTGCCGTGTAAAGTATCCAATGAATTATTATCATCATCGGTTTCTATATAACTTTCGTTGTATTCGGAATCATTGCCCAGACCATAATACGGATAGAAATCCTCCGTCTTAAATCTTAGCCTGACATTGAACCTCATCCCTCTTCCAAGCAGATAGGGTGCATCAAAAAATAAAATATGGTCCTGTTTACCGCCGGTCGTAAAAAAAATAATAGGATTTATTTTAAAATAATAAGGCGAATATCCGCCGTCCTGATAATTAAATAAATCAAGCAAAATCCCATAACCAAATCCGTCATCGGCGTTATAATTCAGCGCCGGCACACCGCCCCAGCCCCAGCCGGTGCACTCTTTTTGCTGGGCAAAAATAAAACTCGACGTTATCCAAATAGCAATGAATACGACAAATAACCGTTTCATTATAAACCCCAAATAATTTAACAGGGGAAACTCAGTACCGAGTTTTCCCCTGCTATGTTTAATTCATCTTTTAATGCAATTCTAATTGAATTTAAAATTTGTAATCTACACCGACTGCAAAACCTATTGACGTTTTTTTGTATGTCTCAATTACAGGAATATCAATAGTTCCAAGTGTATGCGAAAATGGTCGTTCGCAATCCTGATAGAAGGTATTCATTCCACCAACATTCACGATCAGGTTCGGTGAAACCGCATAGGCAGCGCCAAGGGCAATTGTATTTGATTTGAGACTATAACTAATATCCGTCTGATAAGCCGGTTTGGCGCCTCCATCAGCATTCAAGAATCCAACACTGGCTTTTAGCTTGTCATTAAGACAATATTCTACAGCAACACCGGCTTCGTATCCATTCTCGACGTTATCTTCTCTGCCATCCCAATTAACATCCGAATGCAGGTAGTAATTGAGGTTGAACTCAGATCTCAATGCCGGCATAACTTTATAAGAAACACCAAGCGCCATCATAGCAGGCATGTCAGTGTTGGTTTTACCTCCGTCGGGAAACAGACCGCTTCCGTCAACTTCAGTTTCATTCTCAAGTTCTAATTTGGTTTTCATTTCATAACGAAGGGCGATATCAAGTCCTTCGAATGGTGTAATAAAAGCGCTAAAAATAGGTGTAATGCCACTTCCTTTTTGGACGGCATCAACTTCTACATCACCGAGTTGACCGGCAGTAGCCGTCATAGTCGCCGAAACACCGTTATAAGCCGCCTGGGTTGCTCCAACGGTCGGATAATTAGCCGGATTGAGCCCGACCTGAGTGAGACCGCCTTCCAATTGCGCAACCTGTGCCGCTGTTAAGTAGCCGGCACCCTGTGCTTCAGCCAGGGTTAAACCGCTCGCACCACCATCGACAAGGGGTTGCAGACTTGTCGCAGCGCCCGCTGCGTTGGCTGATGCTGCGTTAAAATAGTCATCCGCACGCATCCAGCCGCTCGTCGTCTGAATCTCTATATCTTTGAGATGACCAAGATAGCTGTTCGAGGCCATTACATAACGCGCACCGACAGCAACTGATACCATATCATTCAGTTTGTAGGTAATTCCCGCCTGACCTCCATAGTAAATTGAACTTCCCTCAAAGCTTGTATTGAGTCTATAATTCATTCCTAGTTTGGCCTTAAGGTCTGAAACCGGTAATTCAAAGGAAGGTAATCCTTTTTCAAAATTGGCGCTTCCGCCCCCACCGATTGGTTCGAAACCCGCCGAAAATGCCAATTTTCCGGTTTTGTAGGCTAAATAAAAATTAGGGAATAGCAGTGCTTTGACATCTCCGACAAATTCATCAGTATTTAGAAACTGATAACTATTTGTTACAGTTTTGGTTTGAAAAATCGATTGATTACTTAAAGAAAGATACAGACCATCCTCTAATCTCGTCAATCCAGCCGGATTGAAATAAACCGCATCAACATCCGTAGATGCATTACGGTTCAATGTCCGCACAAACGCGGCGCTTTGGTTGGTATTCCCTACAATACCACCTGCCATTGCGATACCCATCGCTAAAACGAGTATCAAGGACACAAACATAACTGATTTCATGTTGTTTCTCCTTTGGTTACTTTTTTTGAGCAAATTTGAAATGTGACAGGTTTTTTACTGCCCTCATCCGCTCTACCCTCACTCCTTTAATGAAAAAACAGCAACACATCGACATCACCATTTTTCCACTTATTAAGAGTGAATATAAAGATAAATCTTTCAGAAAAACAAAATATTTATTTTTTATCGTTAACAATCTCTTTCAGGCATCGGATAAAAACAATCAATTCCCGGCATTTAAGAAGGAAAAGAAACGTTAACAGCCTAACTGAAAACATACTTGGAATCTGCTACAGGGTTAACTATTTCCGTAGGTTTGCCAGCCCTTGACTTAAGTCAAGTCTCGGAATGCAATCTTATGGTTGATTCCCTCGGCAATCAAAAGTTGAGATATATTGCCGAAATTTTAGAGAGCCTTGTATAGCGTGGATTCCGGAATTAATCTGATTATTTCTATGACGCTCAAATTAAACTAAAGAGACTTAATCCGACTTTACAAATTTGACAAGACACCGGTGTAAATATTTAACTTGTTGTAAATTATTTCTGCTTGGCCTGGCGCAAGGCTTTTTGCCAGCCCTGAATATAGTTATTTCGATCTTTACTGTTCATTTTTGGAAAGAATGTTTTATCATACTCTTTTAGTACTTTTAATTCATCGATACTTCCCCAGAAACCCGCTTGCAATCCGGCAAGATACGCAGCGCCCGCCGATGTTGACTCAGTAATTTTCGGTCGCAATACCGGTTTGCCAAGAATATCTGCCTGAAACTGCATCAGAAAGTTATTCATTACCGCCCCGCCGTCGACCACCAGATTCCTGAAATAAATTCCGGTCTCTTCCGCCATCATTGCCAGCACATCATAACTCTGAAAAGCAATCGATTCCAGTGCCGCCCGAATGATATGATCCCGATTGGCGCCCCGGGTCAGACCGGTAATGATCCCCCGGGCGTCCATATCCCAGTGCGGCGCGCCCAAGCCCACAAAAGCCGGGACAATATAAACGCCGTTATTATTATCGACACGTCGCGCAGCCGTTTCACTTTCAGCGGCATTTTTGATGAGTTTAAGTTCATCGCGCAACCACTGAATCACGGCTCCACCGATAAAAATCGATCCCTCCATGGCATAACAGGGATTCCCGGATTTGTCCACAGCCAGCGTCGTCAGCAATCCGGCTTCCGATAACAGGAAAGATTGCCCGGTATTCATCATAGCAAAGCAACCGGTTCCGTAGGTATTTTTCACGCTGCCTCGTGTGATGCAGCCCTGCCCGAACAATGCCGCCTGCTGGTCTCCGGCTACTCCCAATATTGGAACACCCTGGATACATTTAATGCTCTCTACCGTTCCATAATCATCCATTGATCGCTTTACTTCCGGCAGCATTGTGAGTGGAACACCAATCAGTTTTGCCAGTTCCTTGTCCCAGGACTTTTCAAGGATATTATACAGCAGCGTGCGGGAGGCATTGGTGTAATCGGTTGCATGAACTTTCCCCTTTGTCAGGTTCCAGATCAGCCAGGTATCGATAGTTCCGAATAATAATTGCCCGGAAGGATAATCATCGAGTTGATCTAAAATCCAGCGGATCTTTGTTCCACTGAAATAGGCGTCCACCGGCAGACCGGTTTTGGATTTAAAGCGGGATTGGTGTTTTTTAAGTTTTTCACACAACGGGGCTGTTCGCCGACATTGCCAAACGATAGCGTTATAAACAGGTTTCCCGCTTGTTTTATCCCACACTACGGTTGTTTCCCGCTGATTTGTTATGCCTATGCCTATGATTTTACCCTTGTAATCAGCACACAGTTCTTCAACAGTAGTGACCACTGTCTGCCATATCTCGAGGGGATCATGTTCCACCCAGCCGGGTTTGGGATAATATTGGGTAAATTCCTTATAAACCGATTTTACAATTTTTCCCTTTTGGTCAAACAGTATTGATCGTGTCCCGGTAGTTCCCTGATCTATGGCTAAGATATACATCGCAATAATCCTCTGATTTTTCTTATTCTTCACCCAACTGCCGCAAAGCCTGGGCAATATTCAACAAATTATCACCGATATTTTCAAAACTTTTAACCATATCCATGTAGAGAAGTTCGGCGCGCACATTCGATCCATCTTGCAGGCGTTTTCGGGTCGCTTTGCTTAAGGAATTGCGCAACCGGTTCACTTCGTTTTCCAGAGAGTAGGCGTTATTCATCTCATGATTGTCAAATTTTTTATTCAGGTGATTCTTGTACATATCGATAAATTTCTTTATAAGAGCGGAGTAATTGTGCAACTCTTCATCGGCTTTCGGATGAAATGTAATCGATTTATAACTTTTCTTGTTAGCCAACACCACCAACTTATAGATAGAGTCTCCGATATTCTCCAATTCATGAACCACCCGCAACATAATCTGAACCGCCTTAACGTTGGTTCCGATAAGTTCGTCCTGGAAACACTGAACCAGATATTTCGAAATTTCCTCCTGCATCTGGTCGGTCAGTTCCTCCAGTTCTTTTACCTGCTCAACCAGTTCCCCATTTTTACGATTAGGCTCCATAAACAATTTCAGAAAGAGGTTAAACATCTTTTCAACGACTTCACCCATCCGGGATACTTCCGCACGAGCATTCATGATATTCAATTGAGCGGCATCCTGCACACCGGCGTGAATATATTGCAATTGATAGCTACGGTATTTATCTACCTCGGTCGGTTTAACCAGGGTTTCAATAAAGCCGGCAAAGTTCGTTAAAAAGGGCAGAAACAGTAGCGTGTTTGTCAAATTAAAAATGGTGTGAAATAAGGCCAGGTTCAATGGCAGGTTAGCCTGCAGAGCGCTGTCCCAGGGGGCGATCCATAAAGTGAAACGGCAAAAATACTGAAAGATAAAGCCCATCCAGACCACCCCGATAAAATTGAAGAAGAAATGCGAACGTGCCGTCCGCCGGGCGTTGACGCTGGTCCCAATGGACACCAGGAATACTTTGAACGTCGTACCGATATTCTCCCCGAGGCAAATCGCCGCCGCCGGGCCAAAACCGATATAGCCTTTATAAGCCAGCGTCACCGTAATCGCCATTGCGGCGCTGGAAGATTCCAGAATAATTGTTAAAACTGTCCCTATCGCCACAAATATCAAAAAAGTCAAAAATCCTAAGTTAGAGTACTTCTCCAGAAAAAAGAGAGCTTCCTCATTGATATCGGGCACGTTGCTTTTCAAAAAGCCCAGTCCGATAAAAAGGAGTCCAAGACCTATTATCACCTCTCCATAATCACGGCGCCGACGATATTTACTAAATAAAAAAGGAAGCCCCAGCCCGACGATCGGTAAGGCAAAAGCCGTGATTTCCACCTTGAAACCCAAAAAGGAGACGATCCAGGTGGTGACCGTGGTCCCGATATTTGCCCCCATAATAACGCCGATAGCCTGGGTTAAATTCAGTAAGCCGGCATTGGCGAAACTGACAACCATGACTGTTGTCGCCGATGAGGATTGAATGATTCCGGTGATCAGAAAACCGGTAAATACGGCTGCCAGCCGGTTGGTAGTCATATAATTCAGAACATTCTGTAAGCGGTCACCCGCCACCTTCTGAATTGCATCACTCATGATGCGCATACCGAACAAAAATACGCCGATGGCGCCCAATAATCGCAAAATTATCCCAAGCATTTTACTCCATTCCTATAAAACAATATCGATATCCTGTATATACTAAAATGTGTTGATGGCCCATTCCGCTTCGGTCAATTTTATGCCGAATGAACCTGTTGTCTTTTTAATCAGCCAAATGCCCGGTAAGCCAGCCGGCGACATCCTCAAAAACGCGCTGTTTCTCAGGATCATTATGAATTTCATGATAGAATCCCGCATACGTTTTGAGTGTTTTGTCCGCTGAGCTAACAGCATCAAACAGCTCCATACTACCCTCCGGATTACAGAGTTTATCACTGGATCCGTACATAATCAGAATCGGAAGTTTAATTTTATCCATCTGAATTTGTATTCTTTGCATCGCGGTCAGCAGTTCAAGACCTGTCCGGGCAGGAATTCCTTCCCGATAATTTAAAGGATCTTCATTATAATTTTTAACGACCGCCGGATCACGGGATATGGAATTTCCATCAAGTTTTGTTGTTTTCATTTTCGGGGCGTATTTCCCAACAATTGATGACATTTTAATGAGTATTGGTGAAATATCAGCGCCTGTTTTTAGCGAAATTCCGCTCAGCAGCAGACCATGGAAGTCAGGGCTTCGGGTAATGACATACAGCGCGCTTATCGTCGCGCCCATGCTGTGACCATATAAAAATAGCGGCGTATGCGGATACTGCTTTTTTAGTTCGGTATAAAAAACATCCAGGTCACTTAAATATTCGTCAAAAGAATTTACAAATGCACGGCGCCCGTCGGATTTCCCGTGCCCCCGTAAGTCAAAAGTCTCGATCCCAAACCCTTTTGACGTCAGAAATTCGGCGACATGTTCATATCGGCGGCTATGCTCTCCAAAACCATGCACCAATAATATGACGGCCTTTACTTCCTCCTTCGGAAACCAGGATTGTTTAAATAGCATAACCCCGTCTTTTCCTTGAAATGATCCATGTTGATATATCATTTTAAATTCCCAATTCAATTTTTTGATCTTTTAATACGGTTGTCGCAGATTTTATCATTCCGACAAATTCCAACAACAACATTCCCAATCCAAGAATAAACCAGCTGATTCCAGGACTAAAATATTGTTTTCATGCACCCATAGCTCCCTCCTATTAAAATATCAGGATAATATTAAACAGATCATCATTGTAATGCAATTTTTAATTACATTTATTCCTAAATGTCGTTTCCGGAGAATAATCGTTAGCAATGTATTACAAACCCGGAAAAATCATTTGTTGTTTTGCATTAGTTTAATCACAATACTTTAAATTTCTAAATATTTTGCAATAATCCCAATAAAAAACCAGATATCCAACAAGCGCCTAAAAAGTTGAATGGTTCTACCTTATACTTTTTCAGTCCCGCCTGGTTCTTAGACCTGACGGAACAATTATTTAATTATTTAAAAAAATCATTGAATATTTCATTAATCTCTTACTACATATATAGTCTTTTAATAGTCATTTTCTTGTTTT
>DPVY01000345.1 GCA_003527965.1 Fidelibacterota bacterium | reverse complement strand
TTCTGAGAGCCGCGGAAAATCCGGCGCTGAAGGAACACATCGGTGACGATATAATCACTTCCGACGGCACAACGCTTTTAGGCGCTGACAATAAGGCCGGGATTGCGGAAATTATGACCCTTTTTGAATATTTGAAGAACCATCCTGAAGTCAGGCATGGGACAATTCGGGTTGCTTTTACACCGGACGAAGAAGTTGGCGCCGGAACGAAATATTTTGATGTAAAAAAATTCAACGCCGATTATGCCTACACCGTAGATGGGGAAACCGTTGGTGAGATTGAAAATGAAACCTTTAACGCCGCCGGAGCAACTTTTACAGTGCATGGTATCAATGTCCATCCCGGTTATGCCAAGAATAAATTAGTTAACGCAGTAAGAATCGTTTCTGATATCGTAAAAGAGATGGAAAACGACGCAGCCCCGGAAACAACGGAAAAGCGGGAAGGATATCTGCATCCCCATAATATTGAAGGTGGTGTGGAAAAAGCGATTTTAAAAGTATTAATTCGGGATTTTGATCAAGCCGGCATGATTACTAAATCTGCCAGATTGAAGGCGATTCGGGATAAAATCGCAGCTCGCTATCCCAAAGCCAATGTTGAGCTGGAGATCAAGGAATCTTACCAGAACATGAAGGTTAAGCTGGATGAAGATCCCAAGGCAGTTGAATATGCGCTGGAAGCCGTAAAACGAGCCGGAATTGAACCCCAATTGCAACTGATCCGTGGCGGCACCGACGGAGCCAGATTATGTTTTATGGGATTACTAACACCAAATATCTTTACCGGCGGACATAATTTTCACAGCAAACTGGAATGGATTGCCGTACAGGCGATGGAAAAAACTGTCGGAACATTGAAGCATCTCGTTCAGATTTGGGTTGAAAAAAGTCTTTGATTATAGATGATTGGATGACATTTATTAAAAAGTAATTAAGATAGGGGGGAGGTGCGAATGTTTAATAGTACAGCATCCAAAGTTTGCCTGATGTTCTGTATCGGATTTATGCTGTTAAGTGTTAATTTCAAATGTGGAGATAAAGTGGTAAAAGAAAAAGCCGATATTAATTATGTCAGAGGTGAGCTAGAAAAACTGGCGCCCGTCGTATTACAGGCTGATCTCTCATCTCTGCCGCCCAGTGAGAGGCGGGTATTAACCCGCCTGGTTGAAGCCGGTCGAATTATCGATGAATTATTCCTGCTTCAGGTTAGCAATGAGAATCCGCAGATTCGGGAGCAGCTGCAAAATTCTAGCGACCCGAATGATGCAACATATCTTGAATTGTTCAATGTCATGTTTGGTCCGTGGAATCGTCTGGAAAAGGACAAGCCATTTATTAATACAAAAGAGAAACCGTTAGGCGCCGGTTTTTATCCTGCCGATATGACAAAAGAAGAGTTCCATGAATTTATTAAAACTCATCCATCTGAAAAAGAAGCGTATGAAAGCACATTTTCCGTAATCAGGAGAGAACCAAATGGAAAATTGAAAGCGGTTCCTTATTATGAAGAGTATGCTGCTCTGGTGAGTGGAATCAGTCGCTTGTTGAATGAAGCTGCCGCTCTGACGGAAGATGCGACACTTAAGAATTATCTTAAACTGCGGGCGCGGGATCTGCTTACCGATGACTATTTTGATAGTGATATGGCCTGGATGGATCTAAGCGGCGATCTGGAAGTGGTCATTGGACCTTACGAAGTTTACGAAGACCAACTCTTCAGCTACAAGGCGGCCTATGAAGCCTTTATTTGTATTGTGGATCATGAAGAAAGTAAAAAACTGGCGGATGTGGCGAAGTATCTGGATGATATGGAGGATCATCTTCCAATTCCGGACAAATATAAGAATTTTAACCGGGGCAGCTCTTCTCCGATTAAAGTTGTCCAGGAAGTTTTTTCCGCCGGTGATACAAAAGCCGGAGTTCAGACAACGGCTTTTAATCTGCCCAATGATGAAAGAGTAAGGGAGGCTAAAGGATCAAAAAAAGTGATGCTGAAAAATGTTGCTCAGGCAAAGTATGAAAAATGCTGGATTCCGATTGTCAATACAATTCTCGCACCGGAACCTTTGAAAAATGTATCCTTTGACGCTTATTTCAATCATGTCCTGATGCATGAAGTCAGTCACGGTCTTGGACCGGGTATTTTGACATTGGAAGACGGAACGAAAACGACAGTTAGTCTGGAACTTAAGGAGTTGTATCCGGTTATCGAAGAGTGCAAAGCTGATGTATTAGGTCAGTATAACTATTTATTTCTAATGGACAAGGGTGTATTTCCTGAGGATTCTAAAAAATCGGCTCTGGCAAGCTATCTTGGGGGGATGTACCGCTCCATCCGTTTTGGGATTGATTCTGCCCATGGGGGCGGTGTGGCGATTCAGTTTAATTATTTTATGGAGCGGGGAGCTTTTTATCGGGATAAAAATGGAAAACTGAACCTGAATGAACCGAAGCTGGTTGCCGCGATCAGAGATTTGGCAGAGGAACTGTTGTTGATAGAAGCTCATGGCGATTATGAACGAGCCGAAATGCTGATAAGCCAATATCGGACTATGACCCCAATTATGGCAGATTATGTAGATCAACTGAAAAATTTGCCGGTAGATATCCGACCCTTATTCTCTATTGACGGATAATTTTCAGAAGCGTTAAAAAGTAAAAAGGGTCGCTTAGTGATAAGCGACCCATCTATGTTGTTTTATGAAGGAGTGAGATGACCCTTCCCGAACGCAAATGAGGGGATTTGTGAGGGATATTACGGCACATCCGGGAAGGGCGGAGGGGATATATTATGAATTTGTTTCTCGTTCCCAATTATGATTTCAATTTTCAAAGACACTTAATTTACTAACAATTATTATGCCAATCAATACTTTTGTCAAATTATGTCAAATATAATAGTTAGATACGCCAAATGCTTAAAAAGTTTCATACAGATAGTACTATTTTACTGTTTTCCTAATTTAACGAATTCAAAGATCAGATTCATTTTTACATTTTAAACAATTATTGCGTATATTTGTTCCGTAAATAATCTGAGTGGAGACATATTTTGAGAAAAATTCTAATTGTCGATGATGATCCTGAGATTCTGAGTCTGGTTCAGGATTATCTTGAATTTCGCAAAATCTCGGTTACAACTTTATCAGAGAGCAGAAATTTTATAGAAACTGTAATCCGCCTCGAACCCGATTTAATTATGCTGGATATTGCTTTACCCGATGGAAACGGAATCAATTTATTAAAAACATTGAAAAGCAAGCCGATAACGGCGTTTATTCCGGTTATTATGTTAACCGGTCAATCTTCACCGGAAATTCAGGTTGATGGCCTGGTATCCGGCGCCGATGATTATGTTACCAAGCCTTTTGATTTAAATATTCTTTACGCCAGGGTCATCAGTGTGTTGAGACGCTCATTAAAACAGACCCGGTCAAAATACGATCAGACAAATTTACTCCGATATTTGATCAACCGATATACCAAAAGAGATTATACAATATACACAAAAATGTTGGAAGAATATCCTGACCATCCCGATCACTGGCGTGGATTTCAACCTGATCTAATTGTTGAAAAAGGGGCTAAGTACCGCTGTTACAATTTCGAAACAAGTCAGTCAATTCTTGAAGAAAGTTTTATCGAACGGTTGAAATTAATGGCAGAAATTCCAAATCAATGGGAAAAAACAGTTGAAATCAATATTATTGTTCGTACGAAAGAAAATGTGAAAATAGCCTCCCGGATCATTGAAGAAGATAAGTTACCGATAACGGTAAAGTTTATTAAAAAGACCGCAACGAAGTCATAATATTTTCCTGAAAAAAGTTAAAATCTTCTTGCAAAATCCATTGAGATTGATTAAAATGGAAACGTATGAAACAAAAAACGTTTACAATGAGTAGATATGAGTTGCCGGAAAAGTTTCGACCGGTGATTAATCTGGCGCTGCAAAAAATCTTTGGCAACGGAATCAGCGGATTTACCATAGAAAAATTAGCCGCGGAATTACGCATCAGCAAAAAGACGATTTATAAGTATTTCCGGAGCAAAGAGGAATTCGTTGAAGCCGTGTTAATGTACAACTTTGAACTGATGGATTCGGCAATTAGTTCGATTCCCGATGATCCGGACGATCCACTGGGAACGGCGCTCTCTATTTTGAAGAAGATATTTGAGATGACCTCTAAAATGAGTTCCCGGGGTATTTATGAATCCAAAATCTATTACCCGCAATATTGGCAGCGCATAGAACTGTTTCGGGAAAATGTTATTCAACGGATGTATGTACTATTTAAAAAGGCTCAGAAGCAGGGGGTGCTCCGCCAGGATATCAATATTGAATTTAGTATAAATATACTGATGAAAACTGTTCAGGAAGTTTTTCAACCGGAGTATCTGATCCATTCTCCCTATCCCATATCCAGGGTAATTTCCATGTTCATCGATATGGTCATGAATGGGCTTCTGGAAAAACGGCATGAAATTGATTTTCAAAAATATTTTGAGAACAGATCCTTGGAAGGATAGCGAATATGAAAACCTGGATAAATATTGTCCTGAGTTATCCCCGATCTATTATCGCTGTTTTAATATTAATTACACTACTGATTGGATGGAATATTCCCCGACTTGAGCTGGACGCCGATGTTAAAACTATGCTTCCCGATGATTTTGACATTGTTTTGTCCATGAAGGCGATGGAGGAGATTTTCGGCGGATCGGAATTGGTCATCATGTCCATTACGTCTGATAATATTTTTAGTACTCGCACATTGACTAAGATTCAGGAGATAACCTCGGAAATTGAAGAGTTGCCCTTTGTTGATAAAGTCATAGCATTGACCAATATTGAAGATGTTAGAGGCACCGAATTTGGATTTGAAGTCGGACAGGTCATAAGAGATTTTCCCGTAACGGAAGCTGAAGTTGAAGCAATTAAACATCGCATTAGCGCTAATGAAATGCTCTACGGTAATATTGTTTCAAAAGATTTTAAAAATGCCTCGATCATCGTCATGCTGGAAGTAAAGGACGGATCCAGTGACGATGAGTATATTTTTCAGGCATTTGATAATATGCGGCGTCGATACGAAAACCCGGAAACGATCCACCTTGCCGGATTACCGCTGACTCGCAGAGAGGTGGCTGTAACCATGCAGGATGACCTGAAAACCCTGTTTCCCTATGGCATTATCCTGATGATCTTTTTCCTGGTTTTCAGCTTTCGCAGCTGGCTTGGCGCCTTTTTGCCTTTCACAATTATCATTATGGTGGTTGTCAATACACTCGGATTGATGGCAATTCTCGGGATGAAATTTACCTTTATCGGTCTGATGATTCCGGTTATGTTAATTGCCGTGACGAGCAGTTATAGTATTCATATAATATCCCATTACTTCAGCGAGTATGCCAAATGCTCCGAGAATATGGCTAAAGATGACATTATCCGGTCCTCTATTGCGTTGCTAAAGACGCCGGTATTTCTATCCTGCCTGACTACATTAATTGGTTTTTTAAGTCTTCAGTCTCACGTCTTGCCACCGGCACGCGAACTTGGTATACTGGTCTCTTTTGGAATTATTATTGCTTTTATCCTGAGCATGACATTTCTTCCGGCTGCCCTGAAAATACTGCCTTTTTCGATTCATATCCAAAAGGGTCGAAAATCCGGGCGATTTGACCGGCTGTTGCAGCTCTGGGGAAATTATTTTGCCCGGCACAATGTCGGCTTTTTAGTTGTTACTGGGATTATTATATTGACTATCGCGACGGGGATAAAACAGATCAAGGTTGATACAAATCCAATCTACTTTTGGGATGAAAGTTCTGAAATACGGCGGAGCAATGATTTTATCGATCGGGAGTTGGGTGGGTCGTCGCAACTGTCTATATTAGCTAATGGTGATATCAAATCGCCGGAGTTTCTTTGGAAAATGGAAAAGCTATCCGCTTATCTAAAAAGCAAGGCGCAGATTTCCCAGGTGACTTCCATTGTGGATCAATTGAAACTGATGAACCAGGCTTTTCACGGCGACAGTTTGGAATATAAGAAAATCCCTGATTCCCGGGACGAGGTTGCCCAATACCTTTTTCTCTATTCTTTGACGGGCGACCCGGAAGATTTAGACCGCTTTGTGGATTATGACTATCAGCAGGGTCAAATCCTGGCGCGTGTGATGGAGATGGGTTCATCGGCTGCTTATGATCTCTATCTGGATATAAGGGAATATATCCAAAACCAGTTTGGAGAGGGTGAGTTCCCAGCGGTGACGGGAATGACTGCCTTTGTTGGCGTTTTAGCTGACATGGTTGTGAATGGGCAGATCAGGAGCCTGATTATTTCCATCGGCTTAGTTTGTCTTGTTACCGGAATTATTTTCAAATCGCCGCTGGCTGGGGTTTTGGCGATAATTCCGCTCAGCGGGGCGATTCTTATCATATTCGGGTTGATGGGTTATCTGAAAATCAAACTCGATATGGCAACTGTGATGCTGTCCAGCATTATGATCGGGGTTGGGATTGATTATACAATTCATTTTCTTTACCGTTGCCGATTGGAAGCTCAAAGCGGAATGAGCCTGAAAGAGGCCGTGGCGATAACAATCCGGACCAGCGGTAAAGGGATTCTGTATAATGGACTATCGGTAGTAATCGGCTTTTCGGTATTATTGGTATCGGGTTTTTTGCCAATTTACTTTTTCGGATTTTTAATTGTATTTTCCATCATCGCCTGTTTATTGGGGGCTTTAACGGTGATGCCGGCGGTATTGATTATTATCAACCCGGCTTTTCTACTCAGTAAACAGAAGACAATAGGCTCCACCTCAGGGAAAAACGGAGAAAAAAATGAAGTTAATTTTGGATAAGTGTCTATCAAGAGCGCTATTTCTGATTTCAGCCGGAATTGTTGTTTACTGGCTGATAAAAGGGATCGTAAGACTTTATCACTGGTTTGTTGATTTGCCGGACTACAGTACCGACTGGTGGTTGGTTATTGGCAGGTTTTGTGTCAACAATTTAAGTATCATCATAGTGGTCTATCTCGTGATTTGCCTGCAGGTCGCCGGGATAGCCGAATTCAAAAATAAGAAGAATTTTCTAAAAGCCTTTTTACTGGCAATTGTACTGACCCCGCCCCTGATGATGGCGATCTGGGGTCGAAAAACCCAACCGAAAAATAAATCAAAATAGTTCGTGGTATGTTTTTGTTTTGGAAAAAGAGAAAGATTGTCGATGAAATCCTGGATTAATTTCGTGATGTCCTATCCCAGGACAGTGATAGCGTTCTGCCTGTTTATAACGGTATTAATGGGATGGAATATTCCTGATATTGTGATTGATTCCGATATAAAATCCATGCTGCCCGAAGACCAGAAGATAATCCGGTCTATTAATGAAATTGAGGATATCTTCGGCGGCTCGGAACTGATAATATTATCAATTAAATCCGATGATATCTTCAGCTATGCAACTCTGTCTAAGATTCAACAAATGAGTGATGAAATCGAGAATCTACCAGCAGTTGACCGGGTAATGTCGTTGACGAATGCCTTTGAGCTCAAAGGTACCGAAAACGGCTTTGAGGTGCGTGACCTGATTGAAAATCTGCCGGAGAACGAGCTGGAGCGGGAGATACTCAGGCAAAAAGTAAGCGCCGATGATTTGTTGTACGGCAACATTGTTTCCCGGGATTTTCAGCGCACGTCGATTATTGCGGCATTATCGGGCGCTAACGGAAATATTTCCGATGAGACGACCTATCGATTATTTACAGCGCTGAAAAATAAATATGAAGGACCCGAAGAGATTCACCTGGCCGGATTGCCCCTGACTCGTTGGGAGACTTCCCGAACGATGCAATCGGACATGAAAAGGTTGCTGCCCCTTGGAATTGTCTTAATGATCTTCCTGTTAATTTTCAGTTTTAAAAGTTGGGTGGGCGCTTTCCTGCCTTTTGCCGTAGTAATCATGAGTATTGTGAATACGCTGGGTGTTATGGCGTTGCTGGGAATTAAATTCAGTTTTATCAGTATATTGATTCCGGTGATGTTAATTGCGATTGCCAATGATTACAGTATCCATATAATCGCCCATTATTATGAAGAGTATAATTTAAGCCGGACGAAAGATAAAAATTCCATCCTGCGCAAGACCCTGGATCATTTACAAACACCCATATTCCTGGCGGGAATTACAACGGTTGTCGGATTTTTAAGTTTACAGTCCCATCTGCTGCCACCGGCAAGACAATTGGGGCTGCTGGCATCTTTTGGAATTATTTTAGCCTTTCTTCTCAGTGTGACCTTTGTCCCGGCGGCTCTTAAGTTATTGGATTTTCCGATGATCCTGAAGCAGGATGGAAATTCAAAGGGGATGAATAAACTTTTGACCGGATGGGGTCAATTCTTTATCCGGCACCGCAAAGTCTATCTGACCGGCAGTTTGATTTTTATTATTCTGATTGCCACCGGTATTCCCAAAATAAAAGTAGATACCAATCCAATGCACTATTTCAGGAAATCGTCGGAGATTCGCGTCAGCAATGATATTATCGACAAATATTTTGGCGGCTCGGCTCAGCTAAGTATCAGGGCGGAAGGGGATATCAAAGATCCCGCATTTTTACATAAAATGGAAGAATTGGTCGATTATCTCGAAAAAGAACCGACTGTTTCCCGGACGATATCTATTAATGACCAATTAAAAAAAATGAACCGGGCTTTTCACGGCGACAGTCTTCAATATGAAATTTTACCGGAAACCCGGAACGCCGTGGCTCAGTATTTACTGCTGTTTTCAATATCCGGCGATGAAGATGATTTGAGTCAGTTCGTGGATTATGAATATTCCCAGGCTCAGATTTTAGCAAGGGTCAACGAGACCAGCTCCGTTTCTATGCTAAAACTATTAAAAGATGTCCGTCAATTTATCAAAACGGAACTGGTCGAGGATAATTTTCCCGTTGTAACCGGTTTTGTGGCGATTGTCGGAGAATTAGTGGATATGGTTGTCCGTGGTCAGATGCGCAGCCTGATTTTGTCGATTGCTTTAGTGAGTACATTATGTGCGCTTATTTTTCGATCAATTATTGGCGGTTTATTGTCGATCGTTCCGCTGACCGGCGCGATAATTGTAGTTTTCGGTCTGATGGGACACCTTGGAATTGAATTAAATGTAGCTACGGCGATGCTGTCCAGCATTATGATCGGGGTGGGAATTGACTATACGATCCATTTTCTGTACCGCTTCCGGTCGGAAGTTCAGGCTGGCGCCACCGCCCAGGAAGCAGTGCTGCGAACATTAACAACCAGCGGAAAAGGGATTATTTATAATGCCCTGTCCGTTATTGTCGGCTTTTGCGTATTATTGGTTTCGGGATTTTTGCCGATATATTTCTTTGGGTTTCTGATTGTGTTTTCCATAGCCGCATGCTTGCTCGGCGCTTTATCGGTGATGCCGGCATTGCTGGTCATTATCAAACCAAAATTCATTTTTAGTAAAAGGAGTGGGAGATGAAACGTATTGGATCTATGTTCGTCATTGGATTAGTTACTGTTATTATCGCTCAAACGTCTTATGCCCAATTAAGCGGTAGGGATATTATGCTGAAAGTGGACGAGCGCGGAGAGGTCAAAACGGAATACAATAAGAGCAGGATGACCTTGATAAATAAAAAAGGCAAAACCCGGGTGCGTGATGTCGTCAGATATGAAAAATCTTTTAACGGTGAAAAAGGGCTTGATTCTAAATCGTTGATATTTTTTGAATCACCGGCGGATATCCGTGGAACGGGGCTTCTGCTGTGGAGTTATACGGATGTTGGGAAAGAAGATGATCGCTGGCTGTATCTGCCGGCATTGAAAAAAATCCGGCGCATCGCCGGGGAAAGTAAAAACGAATATTTTATGGGAACCGATTTTACCTATGACGATATGGGCGGGCGCAATGTTGATGATGACACCCATATATTGCTGGGTAAAGAGGAACTTGATGGCGTCGAATGCTATAAAATCGAATCTGTTCCGGTTGATAAAGATGATCAATACAGTAAGAAAATCGCCTGGGTGATTCCGGATAAATGGATAACTGCTAAAGTGGAATTTTATGATAAGAATAAACAATTGCAAAAAGCGCTGACAATATCAGATATACGAGAAGTCGATAAGATCTGGACGCCTCATCTGTTATTTATGGATAACCTGAGTAAAAAGCATCAGACAAAAATCGAGATTATAGAAGTCAGATTTAACAGCGAAATGAAGGATCAGATATTCACAACAACAACCTTACAGAGGGGCAGAGTGCAATGAGAATTAACGCTACTTTTTTTTCGATAGTATTTGTTGTATTGATACTTTTGGAGCCGGTCTATAGCGAGGTAGAATTACACGGATTTTTCCGTAATCACGGTGCGTTCCGCCTCAAAGAACCCAACGATGCAATGATGCTGCGGAATCGGCTGAGGTTGAATTCCGAGCTCCGGGGCGATAATATTTATGGATATGCGTCGGTAGATTTTCTAAACGATGCTACTGCCGGCAGCCAGACTACTCTGAATCTCAGAGAACTATACCTGGACATTTACAGCTCCTGGATAGACTTCCGGATCGGGAAACAACAGGTCGTCTGGGGGAAAGCCGACGGATATTTTATCAATGACATTGTCAATCCGCTGGATCTGTCCTATTTTCTGCTGCAGGATTTTGATGATATCCGCATGGCGACAACTATGCTCAACACTAAACTGCATCACGGCAACCATTCTCTGGAAATTCTGATGATTCCCGAATTTAAACCCATGAAAATGGCGCTGACCGGCGACTGGGCATTTCAGCGACCGGATTCCTTTAACATTACAGTACCAGCAGGGGAACAGTTTGTAACTATACCTATTCCGATGAATTATCAAGAGGACATCCTCTCGCAAAACTCATTACGTAGAATGGAATACGGGTTCAAATTTAACACCTTTTTGCTTGGTACGGATATCTCGCTAATTTACCTGAAAGTGCGGGAAGATAAACCGGTGATAGAGAAACAGTTAGTGTATAATGCTATTGGTTTACCGTCACAAATGAATTTGAAACCGACCCATCCCTGGATCAATTTCTACGGAATGAATTTTTCGCGTCCGGTGGGAACATTTGTCTTTCGGGGAGAAGGCGGCTATTATCCGAACCGGTATTTTGACACACAGGATATGACCAAAATATACGATGGTCTTCTGGTAAAGAAACCCTTTCTGCAGGGCATGATCGGTGTCGATTATCAACTTACCGGTGAAATTGATATAGGCGTACAGGCAATCCGGGAACGCATTCTGGATTATGATAACAATCTGATGGACGATGAGCTGAATTCTATCGGTTCGTTGATGCTGAGAGGCAGGTTTGCCAATGAAACGATTTTACCATTATGGCTGACGCTGTATAATATTACCAGCGAATCTTACCTGTCCCGTATCGCAGTGGACTGGAAATATTCGGACAGCTTTACAATCACAACCGGTTTTGATATTCTCGGCGGTGGCAGCGACACTATTTTCGGTCAATTCGATCGGAATGATAATGTTTATCTGAAAATCGTTTATGATTTTTGAGAGTGAAAAACTGCCAATTTCATGTAACGTTAAGTATATGAAAAGTAAGCGATTTCGAAGCACAAATATTTCAATTTATAAGAATATTGAAGCGGGCTACAACCCTTGAATTTACTACTGTCTCGCCTATTTTTTATACCACGTGTTACAAGATGTTTATCTTTCATTCGTATATGTTTCAATTACCAATTTCAAGTTCAATTTCTCGTTTATTTCATTGAGAACAGCAATTTTATCCTTAGTTGAAGAATGAACCATAATCCAATATTTTCCGATTTTGTGTTGGTTGTAAAAGTCGTCCTTTGTTTCAGATACGATTGCTACACCTGCTCTATACAAATTTAGTGGTAAAACTTTCTCTGGTCCAATTTTTTTAATTGATTCGACGAATGTATCAACAACTTTTCTGTTTTTGACAACTGTTTTGTCAGGGAATGTTACTGATATTTTTTTTCTAATTTTATTCTTTTGATGTCTTTTAAATATCACATCTTCAACTTCTGCAAATTCAGATTCTGTTTGGACAGAACCGTTTTCATCGGCTTTTTCTTCTTCTTCTTCGATTTCAGTCAATTCAAACAGTTCTTCAATTTTTCCTTTTGTAAAGGTTTTTAAATCATTAGGGTCAATTTTGAAAGTTGGTTCAGTTGATTTTATTTTCTCTAAAAGTTTTTGTGATATTATTGTTACAATGCTTTCCGTTGATTCAATCAATGTTTTCCAACCGTTGTCAAGCAACTTGCTTTTTTTCAATAATGTATCTAATGTGTCAATGTTTGAGTAAGCAAATGACGATAAACTTCTCGCAACATATTCAATTTTATCGTTTTCAATGTCAACTTGCCAAACAATTCTGTCTTTGGGGTTTTTCTCAAAGGTTTTGAAAAGAAGCCATTTTACTCCATTTGTCAATACTCCAAAATCAATTCCCGATTTGAAACAATAATTTGCAAGTTGGTCAATAATTTTTTTGTCTTGCAAGTCAATTGATAAATTCTTTGCTTCAACAATCAAAGTCGTTTTACCGTTTTTCAATAAAGTATAGTCAGGTATTTTTCCATCTTCGTCTGGTGCATTCGGTCTAACAAATTTTGGATTAGAAGTTTTCCAACCAAGTACATTCAAAATCGGCTCAATTAATTGAGTCCTTACAGCCTGTTCATTTGAAACATAGTCTGCCCGAAATTCAATTACCTGTCCAAGAGTTTCTTTTAATATGTTCTCAATTTCTTTCATTGTCATTGTAATTTATCCTTGTTGCTGTCTTTTTTTTAAATAGATTGTAACGTTTCCGGCATATCTGACGTTTTTCCTGACCAACGGGAAGGAAAAATGTGGCGAAGCCCAAGTGAGGCTTCAGCCGAACGCCGCAGATATGCCGTGTTGTCTGATGTTACTGGGCATATTATTATTTTGTAATTTTTTTATCTTTTTTTTCTTTCCTTTTTTCTTTTATAGACTTTGCTGGCTTCTTTTTAATATCTTTTTTAGTATTTCGTTCTTTTCCCATAATTTCACCTTTTTAAATTTTATTTATTATATTTATTTTAATCTCTTGCCCAGTAATTTCAGACAACGTTTGTGTATGTCTACCTTTTATCATAATTATATTTCCAAATAATCTATGGGACTTTTTTATTAATTCCACTTTTAAATAGTGCTCGTTTAAATATTTTTTGAAGGCTACTCATACTGTATCTTTTTTGAATTAGCCTGTTTTTATAACCTGTTAATATTTCATTCATTGCCATTCAGATATTAGAGATATTTTTTAGACATGTCAACAGGAAAATTCCGCGGTTTGGTGTCTTGTCCTAAAATAGTTG
>DPVY01000195.1 GCA_003527965.1 Fidelibacterota bacterium | reverse complement strand
ATAGTTGAATTCACGTAATCTTTATTACACCATTATAGAAAAACCAATTTCACCTGTTCCAATCGCTGTATATCGTTGACCGGAATGAAAAATACCGTAAATTATTTTTGTAATTTGATATAAGCAGGCTGGATAACGCTAAATATCTCTAAAATATTTTGTAAATTAACCTGGTTTTTACAGACTGCACAATTAAATACAGGAATTTGGGTTTGAATCAAAAAGACAGAGACAATGTCATCCGGAATGCCTTTGATGCCGCCGATGAACTTGATCTAAGCCGCTCATCGTATCGGGATACTGTTTATAGCTTCTTTGCAAAAATGATTGACGAAGATGTTGTCAGCGGCGATGTATCATTGATGCCACGGCAGCCGTATGAATCCTTACTGAAAGCCAAAATTGTTGTCAAATCCCCGGCGGTCATTGCCGGACTGGACGAAACGATTTATTTTGCATCCCGCCGTGATCTACAGATGCAGTCTGACTTTAAAAACGGCGATATTGTGAAGCCCGATGACATTTTGCTCCGGATAAACGGCAAAGCAGCCGAAATTCTGACAATTGAACGCAGCATCCTCAATATTTTGCAACGCCTGAGCGGCATTGCCACAAACACAAAAACCTATGTGGACAGTATCGCCGGAACCAATGCCTTTGTCGTCGGCACCCGCAAGACTCTGTGGGGATTGCTGGACAAACGCGCGATCCAATGCGGCGGCGGACTGACGCATCGCCTGGGGCTGCACGATGCGGCAATGCTGAAGGAAAACCACCTGTCGATTCTGCGAAAATCACCGAATCCTGACGCCCTTAAACTGGCGGTTACGGAAATGATTTCAGCTTATCCCTATCTGCGCTTTATCGAAATTGAGGTGACAAATTCCGATGAATACCGCGAAATTCTGGGTTATTTGAAAAATATCACGGCTCCATTCCCTTTTGTCATTATGTTTGACCATTTTACGCCGGAAGATATTCCCGCGCTAATCGCTGAAGCCAAAGCCAAAAATCTTTACAGTCATATCCTTTTTGAAGCATCGGGGAATGTTTCACTTGAAACAGTCAGAGATTATGCCGAAAGCGGGGTGGACGTCATTTCAGTAGGAGCCTTAACCCATTCCGTAACGAGCGCCGATTTCAGTTTGCTGGTTGATTCTATCTAAGGCGGAACAATTTGATATATAAAAATATTTATGAACATTTTTCACTTAAGCCAAAAATATGAATTCCAACGATAGACTCCTGAGATTTGTGGGATGGTGCTAACATTACAATGAAATATTGGTCAAATATATCCAGTTTAAGATAATTTGTTGTTGACAAGATTCAATATCTTGATTCCCCCCTAAAATTTTAAAATATCACCACGACAAATACCATGATAAAATCAGAAAGATTACGAAACAAAAATTTCCCGGGATCAATATTATCCTTATAAGTACCCTGATATTCCCCTGAATCTGATACACTTTGAAAATGCGCTGGGAACAAACCTGTAATATGCATATAAACAGTAAATAAAATAATTCCTCTGATTTATAGTATCTAATTTTACACCTGGTAATTTTCTGCCTATTAACAATCCTATTTTTTTGATAAATTAGGGCGGAGTAAAATTATGAAACCAATTTATTTAGACCATAACGCCAGCACACCACTGATTCCGGAAGTCATTAACGCTATGCTGCCTTTCCTGAAAAACCACTACGGCAATCCCTCCAGCAGCCACTATTACGGTCAGGAGAGCAAAAAGGCGATTGAGCATGCCCGTGATCAGTTAGCTGCTCTGCTGAACTGTTCCACCGGTGAGATCATCTTTACCAGCGGCGGCAGCGAATCGAACAACATGGCTGTCAAGGGCGTTGCCGGGCTGTTTAATTCAGGACATATCATCACCAGCGCCGTGGAGCATCCGGCTATTCTGGAAGTATGCCGCTATCTTGAGGGAAAAGGATTTGATATTACCTATTTACCGGTGGATGAATACGGCATGGTCAGCTGCAAATCAGTGCGGAAGGCTCTGCGACCGGATACTTTTTTAATTACCATTATGCTGGCAAATAACGAGGTAGGCACTATTCAGCCAATCAAAGAAATCGTCCAAATCGCTCATGAACGGAATATCCTCATACATACCGATGCGGCTCAGGCGGTTGGGAAAATCCATGTGGATGTTCAGGAATTAGAGGTCGATTTATTATCCGTTGCCGGGCATAAAATGAATGCTCCCAAGGGAGTCGGCGCCCTGTATATCAGAACCGGAACGAAAGTGCTCCCTCTTATTCACGGCGCCGGGCATGAGCGGGGCTTGCGTCCGGGCACGGAAAATGTGCTGGAAATAGTCGGGCTTGGTGCTGCTGCCGAAGCATTTCAACAAGAAAAGACGATTATAGCAGAATTAATACTCCGGGGCGATCAATTTCGGGACGAATTGAAAAAAGCAATACCGGAAATAGAACTGAATGGTCATCCGCAACAAAAACTCCCCAACACTATTAACATCTATTTCCCCGGAATCGACGCTAATACGCTGTTATCCGATCTTCCGGATATTGCTGCATCCGCCGGAGCCGCCTGTCACGCCGATAATATAGAACCATCCCATGTCTTAAAAGCAATGGGGTTCAGCGCTGAACGAATTCTGGGCAGCATCCGCTTTTCGGTCGGCAGAACCACAACGCCTCAGGATGTCAGCACCGCCGTCAATAAAATCTCCGAAGCATATCGTAGGCTGACAAAAAATATACCGACCGAGGTCGCGTTTACCGATATT
>DPVY01000001.1 GCA_003527965.1 Fidelibacterota bacterium | reverse complement strand
TCACTTTTAGGCTTGATAATATCTCAATGCTTTACATACTATTTCAGCAGCATCATCTTTTTGGTTATTACTTTTTGGCCTGAAATTAATTGATAGAAATATTGTCCCGATGGCAGATCGGATGCATCGAACACAATTTCGTAGTTACCGGTATTGAGATGCCGGTTCAGTATTTCGGTAATTTTCCGACCTAACAAGTCGTAAATTATCAGATGTGTATGATCTCCTCTATCCAGTGAAAATCGAATAGTTGTCGTCGGGTTGAACGGGTTTGGATAATTTTGAGATAAACTAAATCGTACAGGAATAAGATCGTTATCAATAGAAACAGCCGGATAAACCGTCAGAGTAAATTGGGTGGTATCGGATAACTCGCCGATGCCGTAATCTTTAACAATGATTGTAACGAGTGAAGTGCCTGCATATTCTTCAAGTGTTTTGACATAGACGGTGGAGCCGGATGTATGACCTTTTATGTAGAAATACACACCCGAAGTATCCGACTGGCAGATAATTTGGTGAACATCGGCGGCATCGGGATCAGTCCATGTCGGGTATATTTTTACATATTTGCCGGCTGTTACCGATGTATCCGGTAAATCCTCAATTACCGGCGCAGTATTCGGCGGCGCCTGCCCTGAAGAACGTTTCACGAGGCGTAGATTGTCGAAATATATCTTCCCGGTCCAGGCTGAGTTTTCAGTTTTTGTCATCTGGAAACTGTCCATACGTAGATTACCGTCGAGAGAGCCGTCACCCAGCCATTGGCCGTTAATTCCGGAACCGAGGTCCCACTCCACTAACCGCCAGCCGACCCAGTCGATTTCTATCCAGGGGCTGACTTCGTGGTTTTCGGTAGCTTCGGCCGGATATTTATCATCCACTGCAAACCTGAAGAGAGTATGACTGCCGTCTCCATAAATATAGCACTGAAGAATTGAAGTAGTGTCAAATATTACATTTCGGGTTGCACCACCAGCTAAATATTCCCGTAACAAATAATCTGTGACAGTAGTATCATTGTCCCACTGGTACCTGAGATATGCCGATCGTTTGTCGTCGTCATTAAATTCAGAACCCGGCAAGTAATTATCCCCGGTAATACCGAAAGCGCAATTACCTGCGACAACACCATCAGTGCTTCCCGAATAGGTTGGAGATTCCCAGCCGTTATTTTGGTTGAAATTGTCAAAAACATTCTTTGTTGAATAATAGTAATTATGAGTGATAAAATCGATATAATACTCTGAAACCAGCGGATTTCCCAGGGTATCGGTTATTCCCGTACCGAGAGTGATTAAATTCACTGCATCGGATACAAGTTGAGAGTATGATCTGATATTCAGAAACGTATGCTTTCCGTGTGTTGTGAGTACAGGTTCGATAGTTACCGGATTGCCATATGAAAGCATAGAAATTGTACCACTGTTCACTGAATTAGGATCTAATAGTTCATCAAATTCTACCGTTATTCCGTCATCCAGATCGAATTTTTCTGTGCTAACGTCAGGATAACTCGCTAACATTACCGGTCCGCTGACGTCAACATCATAGGTTCTAAAAGAAATTGTATAGCTGTCGCCGGGGACGCCGTCGGCATTGCCGTCCAATTGAACATCGTTTACATCAGATAACGTGGCATTTAATGTGATTATATATTGAGTGTCAAAAACGAGAGAACCGGAAGTGAGGAATTCTACTGATCGATTATTGTCCGTCCATTTAAAGCCGGAAAGCGGAATTGCCGGAGTAATGGTGATATTTGCGCTAAAACCGGTTGTGTCTATGGATTTGGAAAAGATGAATTCGATGGGAGTATTTACCGGAACCGTACTGTCATTTACCGGAGTCGAGGACAATACAACCGGGGCGTATGAAGGGATCGAATCGGAAACAAACAGGTTTGAGATTGGTGATTCGCTCCAAAACCGATCCAGGCCGGTAGCGGCATAGTGGTATTTACCATTAAAATTCTGGGTTCCCGGAAAACTGTCAATGAAAGTGTATGCGTTATCTCCGAAATGGATATCGACGATCTCGTCACTGCTTAAATCAATCGCAGCGTCCTCGGATCGGTAGATAACGAACCACTGATTTTCAGTAACACTTTGGTAGGGAGTAACCGTTATTTCATATTTTAAGGTGTCTGATTTGACGAGATTTATCGCCGGAGGGACCAGCGACGGGTTTTGCCGACTGCTGCGGATTTTGGTTTTTTGATCGAAAATAGTAGCCCCGGCTTCCTCCCAATACTGGGCGCTGTTCCAACTGCCATAGCTGAAGAATTGAAAACCGTCAACCCAATTAACGGAACGGCAGGCTTGGATGATCTCTTTATGGCGGTACCAGATTTTATTATCGAGCAGGATATAAGAGCCGGGACCAACTGAAAACAGGCGTCCGGCAGCAATTCCCGGTTGAATGTAATAATCCCAGGATTCCGGATCACCGGCTGCCAGCATATCAAGGAAACCGCTGGCGGTTGTCCAGTGATAGTGCATGGGAGTTAGTTGATCGACATATCCCTCGTTAAACCATAATGCAGCGTCGTGATACACAGTTCCGTAACCCTGCCAGCCGGACCAGCGGTATTTTCCCAATGTGGCTGCGGATAGGCGTACCCAGGGTTTGACGCTTTGAATAGAATCATGCAGAGTCCGGACAAATTCCGTGACCGACCAGCGCCAGTAATTTTCCCAGGATGAAAACGAAACTCCGGGAATACTGTCCGGCGGAGTTGTGCTGTAAGGATGTTCAACATCGTATAAATATCGTCCGCCTTTATTTTCGATCAAATCTTCGATTTGTTCTTCGGTAATGAATCCATCCAACATACGGGTTTCATCAATCGAAGCGGCGTAACTTTTGGATTTTTTCGAGTTTGAGTATTCATTCCAGCGAACATAATCCAGGTGAAGTCCGTCAATGTCGTAATTATTCACGATCTCCATGGCGACATCAACTGTATAATCGCGAACGGATTTTAGACCGGGCGACAACGCCCTGCTTTCTGTCATTGGAGTTCCTGCCTGATCCCGGCAAACCCATTCGGGATGGTCTGCCGCCGGACTGCCAGGCGCTGTACTCGCGGCCGCAAAACAGTTGAACCAGGCATGAACTTCCATTCCGCGTTTATGGGCTTCTTCGATTGCAAACGTCAAGGGATCATAATCTGTGTATTGCGGAGAATAAGAACCCCATGGTTCAAAGGAAGATTGATAATAGGCGGTGCCACTCTGTCGAACCTGAAAGAGTACTGCATTCATATTCGCTTTGACATGATTGTCCAGGACATCACGTATTCTCTGCTGAGACGTTTCAACTGAGAAGGAAGAGCTGCTATAATTCCAGGTGATTACCCAGGTAGCCCGGAATTCTGCATTGCCGGTTTGCGAAAAAACCGGTAGTGAAAGAAAAATAATCAATGCCGGGACAATAGATAAAATTTTCTTCAAGACGTTCTCCTTTATATTTACTTGTTTTAATTTATAATTAATTAGGGGGACTAACAAACGAGAATTGTGAATATTTTGCGAATAATTTCAATGTCCATAAACTTGAAAAAATGATGAATCAGTTAAATATTATTGACGGTTAATTTCACCTGAATAAATTCCCCGGAGGGACAGGCAGGTGTTATCTCAATATCTTGATAATATTATAGTTGAGGCAACGCCATCCCGATAAGTCGGGATTATTGTGATAAAAATATTCTTTGTATCAAATAACCACTTCTCCCGCAAGGGATGCTCTACGACAAGTGGTTTATACTTTATGGGCAGACACCAATAAGAAAAATATATGTGATTTTCGGCAAAATCTTTTTTGCCTCTTTGAAAAATAATCCGGAAATTCCACAGGTTAAATTTATTAAGTGATTCAAATATTATCGAGATAAAGCAGTAAAAAGAGATATGAGGAGATTAGTGAACAAATTGAAAAAATTATTCCTCTTTCTTCTGATTATTGGCGTTGTTGTTTTGGGTGTTTTTATTTTGCGAAAGAACCCGGAGGATCAATTAAAAAAAATTGTTTACCCTTCGGAATACAAGGTGATGACCTATAATATACATCATGGCGTCGGAACCGATGGATTGTACAGTTTATCCCGTATCGTCAGAGTTATCCGGGAGCAATCACCGCATATAGTCTGCTTAAACGATGTCGATTATAAGACTGATAGAACCTATGGGGATGAACAGGCACGGAAGATTGCTGCGGAGTTGGGGATGGAGTTCACTTTTGCCCGTGATCTTGAACTTGGAGGAGGGTGGAACGGTAACGCAATTCTCTCAAAATATCCGTTTGAATTTGTTGAAAATAAATCATTCTCCCCTCGGAAAGATAGTGAGCCCCGGGCCTTACTGCATACAATAATTAAAATATATGACAAACAAATCCATTTTTATGGTACTCAATTAAGTGCCGACTCGGTTGGAAGTGGATCGGAAACAAAAGAAATGCTCAATGTTATTTTGGATTGGGGATTAAACCAGCCGGTTATCGTCGCCGGCGACTTTAATATGCTTTCAACCCGGAAGTCGCTTCGTGAAATGGCCTACTATTTATTTGACCTGGGATCGTTGATGGGTGAAAACTCACTGACGTTTCCCGCCAATGATCCGGTAAGACGGATTGATTATATTCTGATAAATGACAAAATTGTGCCGAAATCAGTATATGTTGTCAATAATGATAATGCCCGAATAGCATCCGATCATTTGCCGGTTATAGCGAAATTTCAAATTAAATAGATTTGTAAACATTATTTCAATGATATCAATCGAGATTATTAACAGATAAAAAAGAGTGGAGTTGGCAATGTATGATTTCTTAGAAAAGCTGGGGATCAAAGAGGTAAATTACGGTGCAACTTTAGGCAATAGCGACGGCTGGCTGAAAACCCGGGGCAAGGAACTGGTCAGCTATTCTCCTATTGATGGAAAACCGATTGCAAAAGTAATCCAGGCAAACGCCGGAGATTATGAAACGGTGATCTGGGAAGCGCAAAAAGCATTTGAAAAATGGCGCATGGTTCCGGCGCCGAAGAGAGGGCAGATTGTCCGGGAAATCGGCGAGATATTACGTCAGTATAAAGAACCGTTGGGAAAACTTGTTACTCTCGAAATGGGTAAGATTAAAGCCGAAGGTATGGGCGAAGTTCAGGAAATGATCGATATTGCCGATTTTGCGGTGGGACAAAGCCGAATGCTATATGGATCGACAATGCACAGCGAGCGCCCGAAACACCGCATGTACGATCAGTATCATCCTTACGGGATTGTAGGGACGATTACGGCTTTTAATTTTCCGGTAGCCGTCTGGTCCTGGAACGCCTTAATTGCGGCGGTTTGCGGCGATGTCAATGTCTGGAAACCAAGCTCAAAAACTCCCCTGACTGCTATTGCTGTTCAGAATATTATTGCTCCAATTGTTGACAAATATGATCTGAAAGGCGTCTTCAACCTGGTTATCGGGAAAGGTTCCGAAGTTGGCG
>DPVY01000273.1:11877-13986 GCA_003527965.1 Fidelibacterota bacterium | reverse complement strand
AGGGATTATCATTGGCTTCCGGCGCCGGTAATCCACCGCAATATGAGCGAAAACAGACGACTTTGCCGCCGCTGTTTTCCACTGCGTGAATTATGCGCATTGCCGACATGTGGTCAATGCCGGGATCAACGCCGATCTCATTCAAAATGATAATACCGACGTCTTTGGCTTTTCGATCAAGGGCTTTCATGGCGTCGCTGATGTACGAGGCAGTAACCATGTGTTTTTTATGTTTGATACACAGTTCGGCAACCTTAACATGATAGACATAAGGCAACAGACTAATTGCCAGATCGCACTCTTTTACAAGATCTTCCAGCTGAACATCGTTTTTGACGTTCAATTCAATGGCTTCACCGTGTGGATGTCCGTCGATTAATTTAACTGCTTTGCTGACTGTACGGCTGGCAACAGTCACCCTGAATTCCGGAACATTTAACAGATACCTGACCAGTGGTTGTGAAACCAGCCCTGCTCCAAGCACCAAGACATTCTTCATAACTCTCTCCCTAAATGATTTAGATTATTACAATTGGCAAGCATTATAGATTCTTTATGAATTCGCGCATATACTCAAAATCCGGAGTAAATTCACCATTGTACAGGATTGTCGCCCGCTTGAGTTCTGCCGGCAAATTGACCTTGTCAAAACCAAGACTAAAATCTGTTTTCAGTAAATCAGGAATAAATTTTTTCAACACGGTGCTGAAAACAGTTGACGATTCTTTCGGCAGTTCACATGGTAAATTGTCAACCGCCAGCACAACCGGTCCATTTCCTTCCGTACCGTACTGAACATCCTCTTTAATCGGGTCATATACATAAACCGGATTGCCGGAATCGGTTTCAGACATATTGCACTCTATGGAACCGTCGATATCACAAGTGATATCACCGATAACTTTTAGCGGTAGTTCTGTCCCGGATTCGTAACGCTCTTTCAGATATTTTCGGGTGACCAGTTTGGGATACATTGTATCCCAGTAAATCGCGTTGACCAGAACCGATAAATAGGGCAAATATTGTTCAAATTTTGATTCATATTTTTCGGGATGATGATAGTAATCCTGTAATTCAAAATTGTTACCGGGATTTTTAGGTCGCACCAAATGTTCTTCCTTAAAAACAACCTTATAGAGGTGTTTATTGGAAAATTCACCCTTTTGATAAAATGCCGATAACTCTTCGGGAGTAATTTCAATAAACGGGAACAAATCAAATATTTCCTGAGCGCCTTTTGAAACATTACCGTAACCTGCAAAGCCAATAATTATTGGCGTAAGTGATTCAGGCAGCCCATCTTTAGTCAGTTTTTCGCCCTGCGAACGGAACACCTCTTTGGCTGCTTCGAGGCTGGGATAATTCAGAGCCTGTTTTAATTCAGCGAATATCGTCTGGCTCCCCTCGTCATTCAGGCGCCGACCTAATGCCCAAAAAGAGTCGATCATACCGGCAATTCCGGCAAAGCGTCCGAAGAAGACCAGACGCCGACCGTTTTCGTCAGTGATCTTTTCATAATCGATGAGCGTTGTTTTCAGATCAACCATGCGCTTGAGTAAGGGCATATTATAAGCCTGGCCTTTGATGGTGTGAGAAAAGAAGATATACTTTTTCCCCGTAAGAAAAAAATCAATGGGCATCTCCTTTACCGCAAATACAATATCGCATTCCGACAGATCTTCCTGGACAATCGCACCAGCCCGGCGGTATTCGTCATCGCTGAATGTCCGAATAGCGGATGGTTGAATTAAAAATTTGATCCGGTAGCGGTTCCGTAATTCACGAATATGCCCGGGAGTTAATGGCACTCTGGCTTCCCACTGATTTTTATCTTCTCGTCTGATTCCTATCTGCATGATCCCGTCGTAATAAATTAAATACTTAAGAAATTTAAGTTATTTGGGAGCGAAAAGTAAAGGACTTTAACAATAATTTTCAGGTGGGGCATTTATAGGGTATATGAATTAACGAATTAAGATTTTAGAAGCAGAGCCCCAAATAAATCAAAAATCGTTAATCGGTGTTCCTTGTTCGGTGTTTGGTGTTCCTAAATCAAACAGAATGAATAAGTCGAATATCGAACAGGGATTAACGAATTAAGATTTTAGA
>DPVY01000273.1:0-11559 GCA_003527965.1 Fidelibacterota bacterium | reverse complement strand
TTTTAGAAGCAGAGCCCCAAATGGGGCCTGCACTAGCATCACATATTGACAACTATTCAAAAAAAATACACAAAAAAAAACCTCGTAAAAATACGAGGTTTTTTTTGAAAATGATTTCAGGATATTTTACCAACGATTACGCTGGCCACCGCCGCCACCACTTTTATGAAATCCGCCACTGCGGTTTTCACGGGGCTTAGCTTCATTAACGACCAGAGAACGGCCGCCTAATTCTTTACCATTAACTTCCTGAATTGCTTTCATCGCTTCGGTTTTTTCCGGCATTTCGATAAATCCAAAACCGCGCAGCTCACTGGTATACTGGTCTTTAATTAATTTCACATCGGCAACTGTTCCATATCCGGCAAACAGACCGCGAACTTCATCTTCATTTGTGCTTCTGGGCAAATTACCCACATAAATGTTCAACATTAACTCCTCTGATTCCTAAGAATCAACCTTTAATTAAAACTACTTGCGAATCCAAAAACAAACTGCCCAGCAAACCTTTATGGCTGCTTTTCATGGACAAATGTATTGTAGTCGAATTCAAATCGTTGGAAGGTAACACATTAATTCGGAGAAACCTAATGATATTTAAAATATTATTTATAGAATCAGTGTCTAATGTTTACCAGTACCCTGAAAAATGCTGATATTTAGAGAAATATTGCCTATTGTTTCAGCCGTTCCAACTTTAATCGCCAGTCATCTTTGATTTCGATGGCTTTTCCACTATGCCGGTCCACGATAACAAAAGTTACGTCGGCGTCGGCAATTAATTTGCCTGAATCCGCTAAATATATCTCATGCCTGAAAACAGCGCTTTTATTACCGATTTTTAATAGATGAGTCCGAATCTCCAGCATGTCGCCCAATTCAGCATAGTTGCGATAATTGATGTTCGTATTGACAACAACAATTCCAAAGCCTTCGTCATGTGTTTTGGGAAAATCGAAATACTTCTCCTTAATTGTCCAGCGGGCTTCTTCAAGAAATTCCAGGTAACGGGTATTGTTAACATGTCCGTAGAGGTCGAGGTGATATCCGCGAACCTTGATTTGAATTCGATCTTCCATACTCAAAATATCAATTTAGGGTTAAATATTAGACGTTTTAATGTAGTGAAAAAGAAGAACTTTTGCCAGTGGGACAATGATTAAGGGCAGCAAGTATTGGTAGAATCGGATTTTCAAAGTTCAATATTGCCATGAATTTCAATCTGAAATGACTATGATTGACCCAATTTATTTTTTAACTTTACAATCATTTGAGATCTTTGACTAAAATAAATCTAATTTATAAAACAAATGGAAATATTATGTCTGAAAACAGTCTGTTCAATTCTCGAAAAATGGTCGTTTTGAATATTGCCCAAAACAGCAACATTAAACCTATTACTGTAAACAATAATTCCACCAGTTACTTTGGTGTAAATTCCTTTAATGATAAGGTAATGCGCGAAAAGTTACCAAAAGAGGTCTATCTTAAACTGCAGAGCACCATTAGTAAAGGGACCAAACTTGACATGAGCATTGCCAGCACCGTTGCCCACGCCATGAAGGAATGGGCTATCGAAAAAGGCGTTACTCATTTCACTCACTGGTTTCAACCGCTTACCGGACTGACGGCGGAAAAACATGACGCCTTTCTGGAAATCGACAAAGGCGGTATTGTGGTGGAACGATTTGGCGCCAACCAGCTGGTTCAGGGAGAACCGGACGCATCTTCCTTCCCCAGCGGTGGGCGGCGATCTACTTTCGAAGCCCGGGGGTATACCATGTGGGACCCATCCAGCCCCGCTTTCATCATGGAAGGTCCCAAAGGCGGCATCCTCTGCATTCCCTCAATTTTCATCAGTTACAACGGTGAAGCACTGGACAAAAAGACCCCTCTGCTGCGGTCTATGAAAGCAATTAACAAAGCTGGTTTGCGAATTCTGAAGATGTTTGGCAATTCCAACGCTTCCCGTATCGTCCCCACTATCGGCACTGAACAAGAATACTTCTTAATCGATCGCTCATTTTACATGCTGCGCCCGGACTTGCAGATCACAGGTCGGACACTTATCGGGGCCAAGCCACCGAAAGGTCAGCAGTTGGACGATCACTATTTTGGTTCGATTGAGGAACGCGTCCTGGCTTTTATGCAAGACTCTGAAAAAGAACTGTATAAACTGGGCATTCCGGCTAAAACACGGCACAATGAAGCGGCTCCTCACCAATATGAAATCACACCAATTTATGCCGAAGCCAATATCGGCGCCGACCGCAATCAGCTGATAATGGCCATATTGAAAAAGGTAGCGCATCGGAACAGGCTGGCATTGTTGTTACATGAAAAACCTTTTGCCGGGATCAACGGCAGCGGTAAACATAACAACTGGTCACTTGAAGATTCTGACGGCAACAATCTGCTTGATCCCGGTAAAACGCCGGAAGAAAATCTCCAGTTTCTGGTTTTTCTGGTTGCTATCTTACGGGCAGTCCATAAATATAGCGACCTGCTTAGAGCTACTGTTGCCACAGCCGGCAACGATCATCGTCTCGGCGCCAATGAAGCCCCGCCGGCAATCATGTCGATTTTCCTGGGCGATCGTCTGAGCAGCATTCTCGACCATATCAAAGCCGGCAAACGCATTAAGGCTGCGGAAGAGTTCGTTATCGATCTGGGGATAAGCAGCTTACCATCTATCTTGCGGGATCACACCGATCGTAACCGCACCTCTCCATGTGCCTTTACCGGCTCAAAGTTCGAATTCAGAGCCATTGGCTCGTCGGCGTCGGTTTCTCTCTTCAATACGGTTATTAACGGCGCAGTCGCGGAATCATTGAATCTGATAGCAGCGGATATTGAAAAAGAACAGAAATCCTGTTCTGATTTCAGCCGGGCGGTCTTACATGTTTTACGGAAATATATCATTACCACGGAAAGCATCCGCTACGAGGGCAATAATTACGGTAAAGAATGGGAAAAAGAAGCCGCCAGGCGAGGCTTATCGAATATTAAACGAACCGGTTACGCTCTGGATGCTTTAATCTCACCACAGAATCAACACATGCTTATAGAACAGAATATATTTTCCGAAGGCGAATTATCTTCTCATTATCAAACTAAGCTGGAGCATTACAATCTGTCCCTGGAGATTGAGGCTGAAACTCTGCATGATCTTGTCATGACGAAAATCCTGCCGGCAGCTTTTGTCTACCAGAATCGGCTGCTGGAATCAGTCAAAGGGCTCTCCGAATTGAAGTCGATTATCGGTGATGAATATCTCAGCCCCAACATTGAAATTCTCAGAGAACTGACTACGACTATTCTTGAAATCAAAACCCTGAACCAACAATTAAAAGAGATTGTGGAAACGAGCCGCTCAATTGCAGAATTGTCTGAAAGGGCAAAGTTCTTTGCCGATAACCTTGTCGATCACATCGAAATCTTGAGAGGAAGAGTGGACCTGCTGGAAACCATTGTAGCCGACGATTTATGGCCCCTGCCAAAATATTCGGAAATGCTCTTTATGTTATAAAATTGCTAAAATGCTAACGATAAATGAAAAGGGAGAACAGGTTGTTCTCCCTTTTATGTTCTAATCCGCCGGAAGGTTGGAGTGAAATAAAAAGTGTTCAAATTAGATATTTATTGTAAATTAAAAATAATTCCCACGTCCGGATGGGTTTGAAAATCCGGAGAGTATTTCTTGAGTCGGCAAAATATTTTACAAAAGTGACGGAGTGACTATGAACAAAGCAGATTTCAAAGTAATGATTTTTCTGGCTACAATTATTTTTCAAATATTACCCGGATTCGCCAAATCTGACGGCAGTATCACCCCGGAAATGATTAAGAAATATGAGCAGCTGCTGGATCTCAAGGGTACCGACAAGGCTCTGATGAACGCGGTAACGAACACAACGATGAAACAACTTACTCTTAACCGCGAGATCTATAATAATCACAACGATGTTTTTTCGTTTAAAATAAAAACAGAGGGCATTACCGATCAAAAAAGCTCCGGGCGCTGTTGGATGTTCGCCGGATTTAACATTATGCGTCCCGGCGTAATAAAGAAATACAAACTGCCATCTTTCGAATTTTCCGAGACCTTTTTATTTTTCTGGGATAAACTGGAAAAAGCTAATCTCTTCCTGGAAATCATGATTGATAATGCCACAAAAGACCTAACTGAGCGTGAAATGCAGAAACTGTTTGAGACTCCGGTTGGCGATGGTGGCTGGTGGAACTATTTCGTGGCGCTCATCGAAAAGTACGGCGCCGTTCCGAAAGAGGTTTATCAAGAAACCGTCAATAGTGAAAAATCGGCAGGTTTCAACTACGTTATTAATAATCTGATGCGCCACGATGCTATAGAATTACGGCGGATGGTTCAGGAGAAAAATAAGAAATCGGCAATCCATAAACGTAAAGAGGAGATGCTTGCCGATGTTTACCGCCTGTTGGTCTATCACTTCGGTTTGCCGCCTCAAAATTTTACCTGGAAATACACGGACAAGGATGACAAGGTTGTCGAAAAGGAATATACTCCCAAAGAGTTCTACGCAGAAGTAGTTGGTATTGATCTCAAAGAATACGTTACAATAATGGATCATGCCATGCACCCATATAATACTCATTATGAGATCAATTACTGCCGCAACTTTATCGATATTCCCAATATGGATTTCATTAATCTCGATATCTCGGAATTAAAGAAACTGACTCTGGCAACCCTTTTAGACAGCACTCCGGTTTGGTTCGCGGCGGATGTCGGTCATTACATGGAAAAAGAGCGCGGTATCATGGCTGTTGATCTCTATGATTATCAAACCCTTTTTCAAATCGATACCAGAATCTCTAAAAAAGATCGTTTATTGACTCGAACTTCCACGCCAAATCACGGAATGGTATTTACCGGGGTGGATCTGAAAGATGGCAAACCGGTCAAGTGGCTCGTTGAAAATTCATGGGGTTCGAAGATTGGTAATGGCGGACGCTGGACGATGTATGATAATTGGTTTGACGAATACGTGTTCACGATTATTATTCATAAATCCCGACTTTCGGAAGATGTTTTGAAGATTTTGAAGACAAAGCCCTCCCTCCTGCCGCCCTGGGATCCAATGATGACTGTTCTTCCCTGAAAACGCATTATTAATGCAATGAAATTTGCCGTCATTTCAGATATCCATGGCAATCTTGAAGCATTTCAGGCGGTCCTGCGCGATATAGACACCCGGCAGACAGACCGGATAATATCATTGGGCGATTTCATTGATTACGGTCCCAATCCAAATGAAGTTACTTTTGAATTAATTCATAACTTCATCCCTTCGATTCTTGGAAATCACGAATATGCCTTGATTAATGACTATATTTTGCGTTCTTTTTCAAGGATCGCCTATGATTCTATGCAAATCACCAAATCGTTACTTTCGGACATTGTGCTGGAATATATTAATACGCTGCCACTATTTCTAATTATTGAAAACATCCGCTTTGTGCACGGGATCCCACCAAATTCTGCTTTGGAATATATTTCTCAATTCCCAACTCTAATTCTAAGCTATGTTTTCGAATCATTCCCTGAAAAGATTGCTTTCGTCGGGCATACCCATACACTGGGATTATATACCTATGATGGCGATTCGGTTACTTTTTCACCAATACATGAAGGCGATATAACGCTGGATTCGACGAAACGTTATATCGTCAATGTCGGCAGCGTTGGTCAACCCCGGGACCTGGATAAACACGCCAAGTATGTCATTTACGATACCGATACAGACAATCTTAATATCCGATATGTTTCATACGATGTTCAGAAAACTGTCAAAAAAATCCGCCAAGCCGGTTTCCCGGATTACAATGCCACAAGGTTATTAGGCGCTTAAAAGTTAATTTCTTGCTTTTTTTGCAAAGAAAATGATCACTATTAGATTTATTCACAAAACAAAAAAGATCCTGGATACTGGATACTTGTTTTTTTATATCCAGTATCAAGCAACCAGCATTCAGTATCGTCCCAAAATATGTGGAGCAACTTCTCATTTCTCAATTTTTTTCTTTACCTGTTTGGAACTGGCTTGTCTAGGTTAGGATAATGAGAATACTACAATTTATCATTTTCTTCTCCATCGCACTGGTGATTTATTTCGTTTTTAATTACACGATTTATATTTACGGATTAAAAGCCTTTTCAATTTCGCCGCTTTCAAGGCTAATTTACATAATTGCGTTCATTGCTTTTGCTTCGAGCTATTTTTTGGGACGAATCCTTGAGAGAATCTCCATCGGATCAATCTCAAATTTTCTGACCCAGACCGGTTCATTCTGGTTGGCGGCGATGGTGTATTTTCTATTGATCGTATTTTTGATCAATCTTCTTCAAATCATAAATCATTTTATACCTTTCTTTCCGGCAATTCTCCGGTCCCCCCCCCTTCAGATCAAATTTTACACCGGGATTATTTCAATTGTTGTAGTGAGTATCGTTCTCATAGCCGGACGGATTAACGCACTGAATCCGCATATTCGGCAACTAAACATTCAGATTAACAAGAAAGTTGTAGGCTCGCCTAAAGTCACAATCGCTCTAATCAGCGATATTCATCTGGGTGCCCTTGTCGGTCCGAAACAATTGCGAAAGATGATCACGCTGATTAATGAAATCAATCCTGATCTTGTCCTGTTCGCGGGAGATGTTGTAGACGAAGATTTGGGCTTGGTAATCTATAAGGACCTTGGGAAATGCCTGCAGGAGATCGAGGCTCCGCTGGGTGTTTATTCCGTTACCGGCAATCACGAATATATCGGCGGAATCGATGCCGCAATTCACTATCTGCAGGATCACGGGATTACAGTCCTTCGGGATTCGGTTACTCAATTGGCAAACGGAATAATACTCATCGGTCGTGAAGATCGGGATTGTAAACAATTCAACGGCTTTAAGCGACAACCATTGAAAGAATTAGTGAAAGATATCAACCCCTCTGCCCTGCTTATCCTTCTCGATCATCAACCGATACGGCTTTCCGAAGCCGTGGTAAATGGAATCGATCTGCAACTCTCAGGTCATACCCATCACGGACAATTGTGGCCGTTTAATATCATCACATCCTGGATTTACAGGATAAGTTTTGGTTATCTCCGGATTGAAAACACTCATTTTTATGTTTCCTGCGGATTCGGCACATGGGGACCGCCAATTCGAACCAGTTCACGACCGGAAATTGTGAAGATAGTATTGAGAACAAGATCCCATTAAACACCTGAATCCCTATACCTGTCAGGTTTATAGGATTATATAATGGAAACAAGATATTGGAGATTGCAGCCCCACAATCTCAAACAGTCTTATCCAATACGGCGCTTACGATGGCATATATTGCTCTAACACATCTGCAAACATAAGCGGGAATACGATTTCAGATTTTGCATGGAGCGGCATTTCTTGTAGTAATTCTTCCACACTAACAATAAGTGCAAACACAATAATGGAAAACGTTAACGGAATTTACTCCAGGTCTTCTTCCAATCCCTTGATTAATAATAACAACATTTACAATAACACAAATTATGGTGTTTATAATGCAGACGCATCTTTGGTAATTAATGCTGAAAACAACTGGTGGGGAGATGCATCTGGCTCTAATGACCCCACTGATGGTTCTCCAGATTATAATCCAGATGGTAAGGGCGACAAAATATCTGATTATGTTAGTTACAGACCCTGGAGAAACCAGACTATTGTTGGAATTGAAGAAGACACAACCAAATTTATAGCTGTTCCAGAAGTCTTTTCACTATTACAGAACTACCCAAATCCGTTCAATCCGACTACAACCATTAAATTCGCACTATCTAAGGAGACATTCGCTACTCTAGAAATATATACTATTTCTGGGAAAAAAGTCGCTAATTTAGTTTCGAAGAGTCTTCCTTCTGGCGATTATTATATAACTTGGGATGCGAGTGAATTTGCGAGCGGAGTCTATTTTTACCGACTCAAAGCCGATGGATTTGTACAATCAAAGAAACTTTTACTCTTAAAATAGTAGTAAAATTATTAAAACAGGTATTTTTCGACGGGGAGTTATGTTTGTAGCGCATAGGGGGGTCGAACCCCTGTTACCGGCGTGAGAGGCCAGCGTCCTAAACCACTAGACGAATGCGCCATCAATGCTGGGGTGTAGGGATTCGAACCCCAATCCTACGGTCCAGAGCCGTATGTCCTGCCATTGGACGACACCCCATTGGACAAAAAGCGTGCTAATTTACAATATGGCCTGGCAAAGGTCAAGCACTTCAGCAGCCCGAAGATAAATCAATAAGATTTAAGACATTTTTTAAGATTTTGAAATTTATTAAAAAAATTCATTCACTTCCTGCATCAGATTTTCCAGACCAACAACCGTAATAGCCTGAACCGGTAAAGATCGCTTAAAGTATTGCCCATAGGCCTTTTTATCAATACGCTCATCCAAATTGATAACAATACCGCGATCTTCCTTGGAACGAATTAACCGACCAACCCCCTGCCGGAATTTTAATACCGATTCCGGGACATAGTAATCGTTGAAGGGATTGGCACCTTCGAGACGAAGTTTTTCAACATTAGCCTCAATAATCGGCTCCGACGGAACAGGAAACGGCAGTTTTGAGACAATCAGGATTTCCAGCGATTCTCCAACAACATCGATTCCCTCCCAGAAACTATTCGTGCCCAGCAGCACCGAGCCCCTGTCTTTCCGAAATTGTTCCAGTAAAGCTGTTCGAGCGCCACCCATTCCCTGAGCCAGTAATTTCACCCCTAACTTTTTAAATTCCGGCTGTATCTTTCTGTAAACTTCACTTAAAGTATAATATGAGGTAAATAATGCTAAAATGCCTTTATTAAGACTTCCAGCTAATTCGATGAGTATTTTTGATAGGGCTGCTATATCATTTGAATTCTTTTCAGAAGCATGATAGGTAATGAATTTCATCTGGTTTTGATAATCGAAAGGAGAACCAACCGCTTCAATAATAATCCGATCGGATTCAAATTTATCTATTCCCGTTCGCCGGAGGATATAATTAAAGGAATCCGCTATTTGCAGAGTTGCCGAAGTTAAAATAGTAGAATGCTTGCTTTTCAGAAGATTCTCGTACAGAGATTGAGACATATCAAGCGGTGTACAGGCGAATTCTACTGAATTTTCGTTACCATATTGACTGATTTCATACCAGAATATAAGTTCATCCATATCGCCGGTTGTAACCTGTTCTAAGGTTCTTTGATAAGTTTCGAGGGTTCCGATAATATTAGTAAACCGGATCCTCAGATCATCAAAACCTCCCGGAAAATCACTGACTAACTCATCTGTTTTTTTTATTAATTTTTTTAAAGCGTCAATCAGATTGGATAATTCGAATATAAACGCATTGGGTTCACTCTTAATTGCCGGGAATTCCTCTTTAAAGCGTTTATAGCGCTTTTTAATGCCATACCCCCGGGCAGATTGAAGTTTATCTCGAGAGTGGCTAAAAACAGTCTTAAAGAAGATATTCGCTCCTATCTTCAGGTCGCCGACATGATCTTTGACTTTTTGAATATATGAATCGATCTGACTGAGCTTCTTGAATTGACTCATCAACTGCAGAACATCAACGATCAGCCCTCTTTCAATCGGAGTTGAATTATATATGACATTCAGCAATGCCGATAGCATCGGGAAATTGACCTTAGCCGAAAAGTAATTATATGAGTTTTTTTCCAGATTATGAGCCTCGTCGATAATTAATGCCGAATATTCAGGTAAAACCGAATTATTGGCAGCCGCATCGGACAAGAGTAAAGAATGATTAACGACCAGCACATCGGCATTAACCGCCTGATACCGTGTTTTTCCAAGAAAACAGCCGTTATATTTCTGGCAAATGTTCGTGGTGCAATATCCCGGTTCCGAACAGATCTCATTCCAGACCGAATAGTTCTTTTTTAATTTGAATCCGTTATTTTCCGAAATATCACCGGTCTTGGTGTGTTTTAGCCAGATGACAATTGATATAATCGACGATCGGTTGGCAATATGCAGCCTGTTTCCTAGATCGGCAAGAAATCGGTTCCAGCGGGTCAGACAGATATAGTTTGACCGTCCTTTCAGCATCACAGCTTTAAAATTCAGTCCCAGGGTTTTATTAGCGAAAGGAATCTCTTTAAAAAAGATCTGCTCTTGCAGAGTTTTCGTATTGCTGGCGATCACAATCCGCGCTGACTCGGTTGCAATATTCTGTTTCCATAAAATCGAAGGTATCAGATAAGCCAGGGATTTTCCGACTCCGGTTCCCGCCTCTATGACAGCGGATTTTCCATCCATTAAGGATTCAAGGACAATTTTTGCCATTTCTTTCTGCTGATCTCTGGACTCATACCTCTTTAATTTTCCGGAAAGAACTCCTCCCTGTCCAAAATATTCCTCAATTTTCTCGTCAACTGAATTAATCGTGTTTTGGTCTGCCGCCGAAATACTTTTGCCGATGATATTGATAGGCGGAGACCAATCGATTTTTGGCTTTTGGGACGACCCGAGACTTTTTCTGAGCAGTAATCGCCGGGCAAGATTTTGATAGAGCCATTTATTCGGATCACGGGTATCTTTCAGTATCATATTGATAATCTGAAGTGTATCCAGATCGTATTTCCCGGCTTCTTCCAATAGTTTCAAAAAAACCTTACCGGTGTTTAGCGCATCCGCCTCGGCACGATGTGCTCCGACAGATGAAAACCCGCAATATTCACTAACAGTCGCTAATTTGTGATCATGAAGATAAAAGTAAAATGCCTGTGACAGCAGGGACGTATCATATAGAGGATTGTTAATTCGCAGTCGCTTAAAATCCTCATGACGTTTAAAGTATGACTTTAAGAAACTGAGGTCAAATCCTATATTATGACCGACTATTGGATAATCACCAATAAAATCCAGGACGGTCTGTAATTGTTTCTCAAAAGAGGGCTTACCTTTGACCATTTTTGTAGATATACCGGTCAGAAGTTCGATTTCCGGACTAATTGCAATACCCGGATCACACAAAAATGTAAGTTTGTCCGCTACTTCACCTTCTTTAAAAAGAATTGCGGAAAATTCCGTTACATAATCATTATTCGGATTCAGACCGGTTGTCTCAAGGTCGAGAGCAATAAATTCGGATAGCTGTAAATCTTGAAGAATATTGATCATCTCAATTAAAAACCGGCAAATACTTTCATAACATCTATGAGAAGAGACGGTTTTTTACGAACAGCCATTTTAAAGATTTTTGTCATCGTAACCTCGTCCGGCGCTAAGCCCTGAAATGCTTCAGCGATATCCTCATAATCTTTATCAGTCAATGTCAACGTCCATTCTTTTAATCGATAAAACCGTTTATAGTCTTTTCCAATGGTTTTATTCCATTCTGTCTGATATCCTTTCAGTGCGTTTTTAGAGAAATTACTGCTTTTAATCGCCTTGACAGCCTTTAAGCCAGCCATCTTTCCCGCAGCCATTGCAGAGCTGATTCCCCCGCCTGTTAGCG
>DPVY01000298.1 GCA_003527965.1 Fidelibacterota bacterium | reverse complement strand
ACCCAGTCCGCAATTCTCAAAAAATGTGCCTTTTTCTCAGCGCTTTTCTCTTTTAACCAGGAATGAAAAACCGCCAGCCCGTATTGACCGATAGAAATCGGATAATAATGCAGTTTCGGCTCTTTAACATCAATATATGCAGAATTTAATGGTATGCCGTTTTCGTCAAAAGTTGAAATTAATTTATTTAATTTTGCCGGGGTTTCTTCAAAAATAAAATAATATTCATCTAATTGTTGAGATGATAATTTTTCGGCGATAGGATAAGCCCGTTGTTTATTAAAAACGTCGGTTTTTAATTTATTTAGCATGAAAAACGCTTTTTTAATTTTATCAATCATTTTCAAGAATTCTAACCAGCTTTTCAGTTAAATATTTGCGGGAATATTTTTGAATTTCTTCCTGATTTACTACCGGTCTTCTATTATTTTCCCAGTTTTCTATTTGCTCCAAAAGGATTTCACGCGGGTCTTCATTAAAATCAAACATTACTCCGGCATTCGTTTTTTTTAATATTTTTGCCGCATCGCCGGTTTTGGGACCAATACCCAGAATGAAATTGCCGGTGGCTAAATATTCAAAAAGCTTGCCTGTGACAATTCCTTCATTATTAGGAACATTAGGAATGCATAGCATGAGCATATCGGATTTTGTTATCACCTCAATATTTTCATCATGAGTGATATAGGAATTTATTTTTATCAGATCAACTAAATGATATTTATGAATATTCTTTAAAACGGACTGATGTAAGTTGCCAAAGAAATTAATTTCGAGAATATTCTTTGTTTTTTCATCGAGTGCAGATATTGCCGAAAATAAATTATCCAGATTTTGATCCTTACCGACATTGCCTGTATATGTTATCTTGAATTTTTCGGATTTATGCCAATGATATTTGAAATCTGTATCGTCGAATCCGTTAGGAATTGTAAAATAATTATTCCTATTAACTTTAAATCTGAACAATTCACTAATGGAATCGCTTACACTTATTATAAAATCGGCTGCCTTTAAGGTTTTTCTTTCTAATCTATTATCTTTTTCTTGTGCCCGATTACTTCTTATTAATTTAGCGTCTTTTTGCCAGAAAGCATCGCCCCACGGGTCCCGAAAATCCGCGATCCATTTCAGACCGGTTTTGCGGGCAATTTTATACGCACCGATCTGCAGCGAATGAGGTGGCGAGGAACTGAAAATTACAGCGGGCTTCTCTTTTTCAACAATTTTCAAGCCTTCCTTAACGAGAAAAGGCAGCCAGCCGATCCGGGCGTCGGGAATGAAAAGGTTCGCCCGCACCCATTTTGCAATTTTGTCTTTAAATCCTTCATTCTCCTTTTTATTCAATACGTAAGTGGGAATTTTTTCATCACTTCGCAGCCCGGTAAATTTCCGATACAGATTGTATGGTTCGATTGATTTGGTTTTATAGACTTTACACTCCTGTGGTATTTCGGAAATCAGGCTTTCGTCGATAGCCGGGAAATCGCCATTTTTCACCGTCAGGATTATCGGCTGCCAGCCGAATTCCGGCAGATATTTGGCGAATTTCAAGACCCGCTGCACACCGGGTCCGCCGGCGGGAGGCCAGTAATATGTGATGATGAGTACTTTTTTCATTTTGTTAAAGCATAAATAGCGCCCAACGAGAATATCTCTCGCAGCGGAGAATATCTAAACGGATTTTTCATTTTTTTTATTTTAAAGCGATATTCAAAACATGGTCTGATAAAATAAAACTCGTGTTTCTTTATTTTAAAACCGGCTTCCGGCAGCATTTCTTCAAAAGAGTCTATGGAAATTCGCGACTTTCTAATATCATTTAACTGGTTGATCGTATTTTGAGGAATATTTAACATTGAAAGATAACTCCTGAAAATTTTTGCCGGCAGAAGATGTAAATAGGGGAGTTTAGCAAATATTTTTGGTGCTCCCTGCTGATGACCGGCATAGGGTGAATATTTCGGCGGAAAAGAAATAAAAAGTTTACCGTCCGGATTAAGTATAGCCGCCATGTTTTTCAACGCAATGATTTTCTTATTGGGATGAATATGTTCAATTACATCACGGCAAATTACAATATTCATTCGCTCCTGCAGATAGTCTGCATAAGTGGATTGGTCGGTAATATCGCCGTGAATAAATTTGATTTTACTATCTTTGTTTAGCGCTTTTGAAAATTCATACCGACTTTCCGAATATTCAATTCCGTAGCAATAGTGCCCTTTTTCGGAAAAATATTTTAACAGACCTCCCTCGGCTGTGCCCACTTCAAGTATTTTTAAACTGTTGTGGTTAGGAATACCTAAAAAATCTTCGACAAAATGCCCGGCGTACCAGTATTGCTCTTTATGAAAATTATGATACCTCTTGCTAATATCTTTCATCTATTTATAATACCCTTTTACAAACCCGGTAAATTCGCCTTTGCCAAGAATCATACGCCGGATATAATTTGTTGTAAATCCGTATCCGTAGGCGAATACCTGACAAACCGCCACTATCGGTGCAAGCCGGGCTGCTTTTAGATCTTTATAACGTCGATATGCGTCAAAAAATATGATTATCATTATTAATATGGCGATTCCAAAGCACCCAAGCCAAATTTTGAAGATAAACAAACTGAATATTGATAAAATTAAAAGTAATGTAAATCCCACAGAACCAATCGCGGGAATAAAATGTAATGGCTCTAATATCCCATTATCCAGTTTGGTCAGATTAATCCGTGCCACTCCCCAGTTGAACATCTGGCGATAGAATTTGCGCAGGCTGGTACGGCGTTTATGGTAAACAACGGCGTCGGGAACGGAAATGACTTTGGCTCCGCTGGCGACAATGCGCCGGCTGAATTCCAGATCCTGACCATGTCTTAAAGTTCCCATGCCGCCTAACTTTTCATATATCGAGCGATGGATGCCCATGTTGAAACTGCGGGGATAGAATTTCGCCAATTTTTTCCTAGAATGACCGCGCATTCCACCGGTAGTGATAAAGGACGTCATGGCGTAGTCGATGGCTTTTTGAAGTGGTGTAAAACTATCCAAAACAGAATCCGGACCGCCGAACGCGTCAGGTTTTTCAGATTCCAGTGCCCTGGCAAGATTGGATAACCATAACTCATCGGCAATG
>DPVY01000302.1 GCA_003527965.1 Fidelibacterota bacterium | reverse complement strand
ATAACAATTTTCCTGTTTTCAAACGAACAAAGACCCCGGTTTTTCCGGCTCAATCTTCGCCCGGTTCACCTTTAAATAACCGCAGAATTTACACTTTTATTCTCTTTCGTGCCAATAAATCCCGCCAGTTAGTCTCTTAAAAGTTAATTTCTTGTCCTGAAAGGACTCCTATCGAAGTAAAAATATAATGAAAATGGTCGTCATTAATTTTATTCTTACTCGTTACAAAGCCCCAGCTCTGTAACGGAAATACTAGCATTACCAAGCTGGGGCTTGGGAATGAGCGTGGCAACAAATCAAAAAAGATCCTGGATTCTTGATCCTGGATCTTGAGCGAAGCAAAACCCCAACTTTTTGGGATGATGTTTGCTCATTTATCAGTTTTTTAAGTTTATAGACAAGTACTATTTAGACTTTTTATTCCAAAATTTGAATGGTTCAATTGCCAGGCGAGCATTCAGATAGCGGGGATCAGCGCTTACCTCCGTGCCTGCCCAGGAGGGTTTTGTGAAGGGCTGGTCTTCGCTTTCTAACTCTATTTCCGCCACCACCAGACCGGCATTGTCACCCAAAAATTCATCCACAATCCAAAGTTGATCGTCAACGGTGAGTTCATAGCGGTACTTCTCAATAATAGGTTTAGTGCAAAGTTTATCGAGCAATTCAGCGGCATCACTTACCGGAATATCATATTCAAATTCCAAACGAGTCGTCTCAGACACCAGAGATTTGATGGTTAAAAACGCCCGGTCACCGGTAATCCTAACCCTGACTACCCGCTGCAGGTCAACGCTGATATAGCCCTGGCGATAGAGAGTCCTTTGGGCATTTCTTTTATACTCGTCATTTAATACTAAATATTTTCGTTCGATCTCAATCGCCATAATCAAGTTTCCCGGTTAATGGTTTGGGCGATTTTACCACCGATTATTTCGAGATAACCGGCAGCCTGGTTAATCGCTTTTAGCTGACTTCCAGCCACTTCGGTCAGCGAGAATAATTCATCAATACCAGTGCGTTTAAACATGGCGGGATCGCCGTCAATTTTCCCGGCAACGACTATCACCGGCACACCGCCCTTCTTAGCGCGATTTACAACACCCATGACGGTTTTGCCCTGCAGGGTTTGTGCATCAATCTGCCCCTCGCCGGTAATTACCAGGCGTACATTTTCAATCAGTTCATCAAAACGGATTTCATCTAGCACGAGATTGATCCCGCTTTGGATTGAGGCTCCCAGAAAGGCTATTAATCCGGCGCCTAATCCCCCGGCGGCGCCCGCTCCGGGTATTTGACGAACCTCTTTCGCTATCGTTTTTTCTACAATTGAATAAAAGGAATTCATATTGCGCTCTAAAATGGGCAGATCATGCCCGGTAGCGCCTTTTTGTCTTGCGTAAATATATACCGCACCATTCGGACCCAGCAAGGGATTCCAGACATCGCCGGCGATTAAAAAGGTGCTTCCAGTGACTCCGGGATGCAGGTTTTTCAGGGATATCCGGCAACAATCGCCGATCAGTTTACCATTCATCGGGTCGGTAATTTCCGCGTCATTGGTATCATAAAAGCGCACACCCAGAGCCTGAGCCATGCCCGCACCGCCATCGTTAGTCGCCGATCCGCCGATTCCGACTACAAAGCGCCGGAAACCTTTATCCAGGGCATCTGCAATCAGCTGCCCCGTTCCAAAGGTGCTCGTCAAAAGCGGATTTCGCCTTTTTTCGTGAATCAGAGTGAGCCCCGACGCCTGTGCCATTTCGATAACGACGGTCATTGAATTCTCTATGGCGAAATATTGTGCCGTAATTGATTCACCGAGAGGATTGAGTACCATACAATTATACAACCCACCGCTCACATTTTGCCGAAAAATCTCGATAAATCCTTCGCCACCGTCGGATAGCGGCACGGAATGAATATTCAGTTCCGGGTCTACTGCGTGGATTCCCCGTTCAAGGGCCTTGCAGACTCCGGCTGAGGAAAGACTGCCTTTGAATGAATCGGGCGCTATGATAATTGGCGCTGATTTTTGTTTCATTATTAATAGACCGATGCTGCGGATTGGCGCCGTTTGTCCGGGACGGCGATATAGTTTCTGTTTTTCCAATCGATGCCGATGGCATTAATATCACCGATAGGACTTCGTTCCCGGATTGGGTAGCCACCATCTTTCAGGATATTTCTCATATCCGAAGAGATACTGTATTTTTCAATAAAGATCACATCAGGCCACCACTGGTGATGAAACCGCGGTGCATCCACTGCCTGCACAAGAGTCATATTATAGTCAATCATATTAATCAGAACCTGCGCCACCGTGGTGATGATTGTTCCGCCACCCGGAGTTCCAAACACCCACATTAGTGAATCGTTACGACAGACAATCGTCGGCGTCATGGAGCTCAACATCCGTTTTTGCGGTTGAATGGCATTAGCCTCAGCACCAACAAGTCCGTAGATATTCGACGCTCCGGTTTTTATAGAAAAATCATCCATTTCATTATTCAGAAGAATGCCTGTCTTTCCAGCCACAAAACCGGAGCCATAGCTGGAGTTCAGAGTTGTTGTCACGGCAACCGCCCAGCCGTCTTTATCAATCACGGAAAAATGAGTAGTTTCTTCACTTTCGGGCAAAGGCGCATGGTCTACCTCGTGACTGGGCGTGGCTTTTTTAATATCGATACTTTTCGCCATAGCATTTATTAACTCAGCGCTTAACAGATAGTCCACCGGTACACTAATAAAATCGGGATCACCAAGGAAATGAGCGCGATTGGCATAGACGCGACGCTCGGCTTCGGTGATAATCCGGATTGATTGGGAAGCGTGAAACCCGTAGCCGGCAAGGGGAAATTTCTCTACAATTTTCAGAATCTGCGCCAGACAAACACCGCCGGAACTGGGCGGCGGCATAGAATAAATATCGTACCCACGATAGGTAAAGTTAATGGGCTTTCGCTCTTTTACTTCGTAGTGTTGCAGGTCCCAAAGATCGATAATCCCGCCATTATCACGGACAGCTTTCACCAATTGCCTTGCAGTTTGTCCCCTGTAAAATTCTTCGGCGCCCTGTTTGGCAATTCGTTTCAGGGTTGCCGTCAAATCAGAGAATCTGAGCATATCCCCGATAGCCGGCACGGAACCGTTTGGGTAAAACATATCAACCGATGCAGGAAACCGGCGCATGAGATTTTGATGGTCGCGTAAACCCTCATGAATATAATAGGAAACCGGGAACCCATCTTCAGCCAACTTTATGGCTGGCGCCAGTAATTCATTCCATTTCAAAGAACCGTAATGTTGCCGGGCATATTCATATCCGGCCACCGATCCCGGTACACCTACCGCCAGGGCGCCCTCGGTGCTCAAGCCATCAACCGGGTTTTCCGATTCGTCCAGATACATATCGCGCCGCGCCGCATGTGGAGCTTTCTCCCGGAAATCTATAGCGGTCACTGCACCTTCAGGAGAGTGAATCAACATAAAACCGCCACCGCCAATATTTCCAGCCGGCGGGTAAACCACCGTCAGGGCAAAGCCCACGGCAATCGCAGCATCTACGGCGTTACCTCCATTTTTAAGCACTTCAATCCCGACATCGGACGCCTGTTTTGATGCCGACGCTACTGCCCCGTTTTTGCCCACCTGGAAGGTTTGAGACCAAATAAACGAGCTTAGCAGAAGGAAACTCATTATTATTTTCTGCATAAATCCTCTACAGTCGAAAAGCATCTTCAATGTGTTTGATTTTATGACCGTTATTTGAAAGGTTAATTGCGATGACGTCAAAACGACAATCCAGATCAAGTTCGGGGTGCCGAGACAACCAGGCGTCGGCAATTAGCCCCAATTGCTCCATCTTGCGCTCATCCACCCAACTTTCCGGTGCTCCGAAAAGATTGCGGCGTTGAGTTTTGACTTCCACAAAACTCAACACATCGTCTTTACGGGCGATAATATCAATCTCGCCATAGGCGCCGGCATGAAAATTACGCTGAATAATGGAAAACCCTTTTTTGTAGAGATAATAGGCCGCAATATCCTCACCGTATTTCCCCAAATAACGGGTATTATTAATATTATGAATATCAACTATATACTCTTTGACCCTTTTAAAAGTCATCCGATGAATTGGACAGGGTTTTAGTTTACGGATGGCGTCAAGGTGTATTTTGGTGCCGTAGCCCTTGTGCTTCGCGAAATTGTAGCCGGGAAATACATTTTCGTATTCCTGCATTATTCGATCCCGATAGACTTTGGCAATAATTGATGCCGCCGAAATTGAATAACAGTGTCGGTCACCACCGATGATTGCGGTTTGAGGAAAGATTTTGTCCGGCAGACCGCGCCCGTCAACCAGAATATGATCGACTTTCAATCTCAACCGACCAATAGCCTGACGCATGGCTTTGTGGGTCGCCTGCAGGATATTTAACCGGTCGATATCTTCCGGTTTGACGATTCCAATGCCAACCGACCGGGCAGTCTCTATTATCACATCGTAAAGTTCTTCACGCTTCTTGGCGGTCAACTTTTTGGAATCATTAATACCGTTTATCATTTTGGTTTGTTGATCGAATACCACTGCGGCAGCGACAACCGGACCAGCCAGTGGACCGCGACCGGCTTCATCTATACCGGCAACATTTTTTATTCCTTTGTCCCAAAGTTCTTGTTCATACCTGAATGTTGGTAACTCTTTTTTCATAATGTCGAAATTTAAAGGATGAACTGTTAATTATCAATCGAAGATAAATCAAATATACCCACATGTAAAAAAGTTACCCTTGCCCAGAACTTTCTCATAACGACTTGGTATATTTGAGATTACGTCTATAATAAGTTACAACAAACTATCACTATTATATATGTAACTCAAGTTTCGCATTTCATTCTCTTATTTTCGAAATTTATAATATGATGGAATCGTAAAAATTATCAAAACTGTCATCGTATGTTAGTATGG
>DPVY01000348.1:4273-4524 GCA_003527965.1 Fidelibacterota bacterium | reverse complement strand
GGCTTGCAAATGCGGGAACTGCAGAGATGGGGCGGCGAAGGCGTTAAGCCCGGCGATGAAACAGGGAAAGATAAATATTTTCTAACACAATTCACGGCAATGGCACGGATGATGAACATGCGTGAAGGGCGTATGACCGAGTTTATCGAAACTGCTGTAAATATGACGAAGGTGATGGAACGGACTTTTATTAAAATAGAGGATAAGGACATACTGAGAAATATACTGATACCCGGTATGGTGTTTGGTGG
>DPVY01000348.1:0-3947 GCA_003527965.1 Fidelibacterota bacterium | reverse complement strand
GACAGAGGCAGAGGTGCCAGAGGACAATCTTATATGCAGCGATTGAACGAAGGTCTTACCGGTACAGGCGATCTGATGAACCTGATGATGTACCGGACAATCGGAGTTCCTAAGAGTTTTGAGCAGATGTGGGGATATAGAAAAGCACGTGAACAAGGTGTTTTCGGAACAGTTGGCGGCAAACCGCTGCTTATGGGTTTGATGGAAAATTATCAATCCATGTTTGGCGGCAAATATCGGGCAATGGCGATGATGAAAGCCTCGATGCCGAATATGAGCGCTGTAGAGATAGAGCAGACATATAAGATGTTTGAAGGACTAAAAGCCGGTACGTGGAATCTGGAAACGGGCGAGATCAGCGCCAAGCGAAGGAAAGAATTAGAAGCAAAAGGTCTTAAATATGGCAAGTTTGTAAATGAGCAAGGGGAAACAAAGTCGGGGTTTGTGGGCCTTGGTGCAAAAGACTGGGAAACGCTATTAAAAATTCCTGAATTTATCGAGACCTGGGCAGGAAAGGACAAAGTATCTGCTGGTGAAAAATGGAAAGTACAGATTGAGAGTATGCAATATTCGATAGGCGGAATATTCGGACAAACAACTATTAGCTTATTGACAGGCTTAGCGAAAGGCGTTGACGTTATTGCAACTAAATTTGGGAAAGATTACGGATATGAATCACAAGCGCGTCTTATTGATGAGGCTTATGGTCAATATCAAAAACCGCTAAGGGATGAACTGAAGGGAATAAATGAGCGTATTAAAGAAATAGATAAAATAACTGAAGCGGCGAAAGACAAAGAAAAGGGTGATCCGGATTATCGATCCGAATTAACCCTAAACGCATTAATACAGGAAAGAGAGAAATTAAAGGAAAAGCAAAAAAGTTCGGTGTTTCAGTGGGTTGGTAATTTAGGAACTACTACAAAGCCCGAGGGGGAGATATTTGATTTAGATTTATCAGAGTGGAAGAAACAATCGCTGGAATTAAGTAAAAAAGGGTTTGTGGGTAGCAGGTTAAAAAATAGGATTGAGGTACAAAAAGCAAAAGAAAAAGTAATCGGAGAATTTTGGAGAAAACATACTGATCTAAGCACAGAAGAAAAAATCAGGCAAATCAAATTAGCAGAGGAATACATTGCAAAAGAAATAGAAAAACAAAACAAAATTAAATTACAAGAATATTATTACGGACAAATTGGCTCAAAGCAATTAGAATTACAAAAAGTTAATGCAAACATTCAATATCAAGAGGACAAGGGGCTTGGCTATTCTAAATTAGATGTCAAGAGAAGCATATTACAAGCCGATATAAATAAATTACAAAAAGTTAATGAAATCAGGGCGAGTAAATTAGTAATAGAAAATCCGGTTGATATGGGGAATCGGGGTGCGACAATAACAAACCATTATCATATAATAGTAGAGGGTGGCGGAGAACTATTTAATTTACCAATCAATAAGGAAACCGGACTGCCTGATTTTTTCCCTATAGGACCCAAGGACAATGAGTAACAAGTACGACATTAGATCAATAAGACCACGAATCCAATTCTGGAATGACTTTATCGCGGGCAGGCATATTGCCGATTCGATAATAGCGGTCGAGACCAATAAAGATATTAATGAAATAGCGGGTTCGTTCAATATCACGCTAAAGCCCGGCAGTGATATGGTTGGTAAATTTCAAACAGGCGATGAATGGTATGATCAATTTGACCCGCAGGACGTGGTTGGAATTACATTTGATTCGGCAAAGAACTATGACAGAGAGAAAAAAGCGGACAAGGGAGCGCAATTCCTGGGGTTGATAGACAGCGTTGTAAAACATAACAATTATAGCGCAGAAAATCCTTCACGGGTAACGAGTATATCGGGTAGGGATTTTGGGTCATTATTGATAGATGATTCTTTAATATATGCAAAAGAAATATTTCTTGCGGTAAATGAGGATGGATCCCCGATATCTGGTGAAATTGCGCCAATATATACCGGGGCGGAAAGGGATATCGTTGAGAAATTAATAGGCAGACATCCTTGTTTTACACCCGATTGTTTGGCGGGATTTGGTTCCTCTCTTGGGACAGGAAGCACTACATTTACTTTTGCGGAGACGCCAACAATAGACGCAGCAACATTTATTATCGAGAACGCTTCTTCTATCAGAAACCTGGTGTATAAGACGGGCAAGGACAAGAAGTTGGTTCGTGATATGCTAAATATTCACGATTATGTTAAACGGCGGCAAGAATATGTTTGTATTGGCAGAATGAGTTTATCCGCCTATCAAGGTAACTTACTAAATTTCATCAGAAGTGTATTGGACAGTGATTTTAACGAAATTATGATAGATACCAAGGATGGTAAATGTTATCTGCGGATCAGACCAAAGCCTTTTGATAAGGTTGGTGATTATGTTGGTGGGAAAGAAGAAGCCAACAAAATAAAGCCTGATGATGAATTCTGCTGGGAAAATTTGGAATCCTTTTATGGCGGGGGAAAAGAGCCGATTGCAATTGAGGAGCATGAAGTAATTGAATGCAGTCTTCACAGGAGTAAGGAGAATGTTTACAGTCTTTTCAGGGCAACTCCGGCATTGAATGAGGTTGATAAGGTATTTGGTTTTGTACTTAACAGGGCGACAATTGATCTATATAATTTACTCAGGTACGGCTTGAATAAATTGGAGGCAAATGTATCAAATATATATGACAAAGATAGCGGTAGGGCTGCAACCGATACTGTAAGTGAATGCCGGGATAGGTTAAAGAATTGGAATATATATGCGCCGGTATATGAAAGAGGTAGTTTAACTATCAAGGGCAGGGAAGATATCCATATCGGCGATAAGGTGCTATTGATCTGGCACAAGAGAGATTTCATTCACAAGGAAACCGGATATCCTAACATTAAACACACTGACCACTGCAAGGGCTTTGAGTTTTACGTTACGGGCGTGAAAAACAGATGGGTATTCGGTGAAGCGTTTACCACAACGTTAAAATTAGATAGAGGTCAGAGTGTTCGTCTATTAAACTTATATAAACAGGAGAGAGAAGATACGTTAAAATATATCGCAGAAAATGCCGAGGATTTATATAAGGAAATGCTTGCCTTTCTATCAGTGGAGGCGAAAAGGTAAGAAATGGTTAAAAAAGGACAAGGTGATAATATATTCGGACTGCACCTGGGCAGGATATTCAAGCGCAATAATCTGGTTTATATGATAGACGAGGATCAAAATACCTATCCGATAGAATCGCTTTGTTTCCTGAACAAATATTTTAATTCACAGGGAGGTGATATTGAGTACCCGCGTGTCTGGGAAGGTACGACAGAGAAGGACAAGGAGGCAACGGGCAAGACAGAGCCTATGAAAGGTGATATTGTACTATTTACTTTTATCAAGGGAATGGCAAGATACCCGGTAATATTGGGTTCAATTTCGCAACTGAATTTGTTTGGTGATCAATACAGAGCGGAATTTGAGAAGTTTCTGGAAATGCAGGAAAAGCGTATTCTCATAAAAGAGAATATTAAACGAAAGATAGTAAGGGGAGAAGACGGTTTTGGCAATATTGAGAAAACGGTCACGACATACGAAGATAAAGAAAACTGGGCAGATGAAAACGTACAGGAAGAACGGGGATCAATCGGGTTTACGGTTGGCAAAGACGGCGAAGTTGAAATAAACATCACGGAAATAGCGGAAAAGACCGGGACGGGCAACATTACGCTGAACCTGAGAGGCAACGATGGACAGGTAAACGGGAACGTGAATCTGAATTTCAATGGCAAGTTGAATTTGATAAATACGGATGATGAAGGCATACCAAACGGCAATAAAATAGAGATAGACAATACCGAAGGTGAAGAAAAGATAAATATAGAGGACAAGCATGGTAATAAATACAACAGTTCTAAGGATGGAATAGTTCTGGAAGATACAA
>DPVY01000023.1 GCA_003527965.1 Fidelibacterota bacterium | reverse complement strand
CGGTTCTGATTAAAAACAATAAAATAATCGGGCAGGGATATCATAAACAGTTCGGGGCGTCTCATGCCGAAGTTTCAGCGATCGAAAGTGCTGAAATTGATGCAAGAGGCTCAAGCCTGTACGTAAACCTGGAACCCTGTTGCTTTAAAGGCAAGACTCCGCCCTGTGTTAATAAAATTATTCAAACCGGGATAAAAGAAGTTTTTATCGCGATGATCGATCCGAATCCGAAAGTAAATGGCAACGGCGTTCGTATTTTGGAAGAAGCCGGTGTTAAAGTGCATGTGGGTATACTTGAAAGTGAAGCACGGGATTTAAACCGGGGATTTATTCATTTAGTCGAAAAGCAACGTCCCTGGATCACTTTGAAAATGGGTCAAACGGCGGATGGCTATATCGCCGATGTTTCGGGCAAGAGCCGCTGGATCACTTCAGCGGAAGCCCGTAAATATGTACGAGAACAGCGGCTGAAGCACGATGCGATCATGGTTGGTATGGGAACTGTCTATAAAGACGATCCCGGTCTTCTACCGGACGAAAAAGACGGTTTTATTCCTTATAGGGTAATTCTCGACGATAGCCTGAATATTCCCCGACAGATGAAATTGATCACCGATAATTTCAAAAACCGCACTGTTATCCTGACATCTCAACAAGGAAAAGCAAAAAGAGCAGCCCGGCTTGAAAAATTGGGGATAAATGTTTTACCGGTTGAGGGTGATCCTTTCGGGTGGGTTCTGTTATCTGACGCCCTGGCTCGTCTTGGAGAGTTTGGCATCACTTCAATTTATTGTGAAGGGGGCAGTCAGCTGGCGGGTTCACTGATTCAAGAGGGGGTAGTCGATGAATTACAACTGTTCATTGCCCCTAAAATATTAGGCGAGGGAATTTCGACGTTCAGTGGATTTATAAAATCCTTAGATAATGCCATTCAACTGGAGTGGGAAGAACCCCGGAAGTTTGGTCAGGATATCTTATTAAGAGGAAAGTTGAAATAATGTTTACCGGGCTTATCGAAGAGATTGGAAAAGTAGAGCGGATTCAGTCTAATCCTGAAGGGAAACTATTTGAAATATCTTCAAAAAAAGTTATTGAAGATTTACATATTGGCGATAGTATTTCTGTGGATGGCGTCTGTTTGAGCGTAGTATATTTGGGCAGCAACCGGTTCTCGGCTCAGGCTGTACTGGAAACTCTGGAGCGTTCGACGTTGAAATATTTTAAAGCCGGGACTATGGTTAATCTTGAGCGGGCGCTGACTGCGAATGGTCGTTTTGGCGGACATTTTGTTCAGGGGCATGTAGACGGAATCGGAAGGCTGATGAATATCCAGCATACCGGCAAGTCCGCAGTGATTTCCATCCAGGTACCCGGTGAGTTATCCCGGTATATTGTCCCGAAAGGTTCGCTGGCATTGAATGGAATCAGTTTGACTGTGGCGGGCATCGTCGGCAATAGCATTACTGTTTCGGTGATCCCGATCAGCCTTACGGGCACTAATTTATCCCGGAAAAAAGTGGGCGATTACCTGAATATTGAAGTTGATATATTAGCCAAATATATTGAAAAAATTGTGACCAACAGGGGTTCTAATGTATCAATAAATGAAGACAGGATCAAACAGTGGGGATATGGGAAATAATTTACATTGGAAAAAGGATATATAATGGCATTTAATACAATCAGGGAAGCCGTTTCTGATTTTAAAAAAGGCAAATTTATCATTGTCGTTGATGATGAAAACCGGGAAAACGAAGGTGATTTTATCATATCGGCAGAAAAAACAACTCCCGAAGCCGTAAATTTTATGGCGAAACATGCCCGGGGTTTAATGTGTGTCGGCTTAACCGAGGAGCGCGCCAGAGAACTAAATTTAGACCTTATGGTTCAGGATAATACAGCACTGCACAACACCCGCTTTACCGTTAGTGTGGATTATATAAAAGGTACTACGACAGGGATTTCTGCTGCGGACCGGGCTGCAACGATTAAAGCGCTGGCGGATCCCGATACAGAGCCCGGCGATTTGGGGCGACCGGGGCATATCTTTCCCATTATTGCGAGAACCGGCGGAGTTCTAAGACGCACGGGACACACAGAGGCTTCGGTTGACCTTGCAAAAATTGCCGGGTTAAAACCGGTCAGCGTCATGTGCGAGATTATGGATGAGAATGGTGAGATGGCCCGCGGTGAAGCGCTTTTTAAGATTGCCCGGGAACATAATATAAAAATAATCACTGTTGCCGACTTAATTGAATACCGGCGAAAACATGAACGTTATATTGAACGTATTAGCGAGGCATTGCTGCCGACAAAATATGGAAAGTTTAAAGTTATTATCTATGTCGATCATTTGACGGATAAAGAACATGTAGCAGTTGTAATGGGTGATGTTTCCGGTGATAAACCAGCCATGATCCGTGTTCATTCGGAATGTTTAACCGGTGATGTGTTCGGTTCCCAACGTTGTGACTGTGGTGATCAGCTGGAGCGGGCAATGGAAATGATTGCGGAAGAGGGTCGGGGCGCCGTACTTTATTTAAGACAAGAGGGGCGAGGCATCGGATTAAGGCACAAAATCAGTGCGTATAGTCTTCAGGATCAGGGGCTGGACACCGTAGAAGCCAATGTTGAATTAGGTTTTCAAGCGGATTTAAGGGATTACGGAATGGGTGCGCAGATACTTTCCGATCTCGGAGTGAAAAAAATGCGCCTGCTAACGAACAATCCCAAGAAAATCATCGGACTGGAAGGATATGGTTTGGAGGTTGTTGAGCGGATTCCGATTGAAATATTTCCTAATCCCGACAATGAAAAATATTTAAAGACGAAACGAGATAAAATGGGACATTTGATACTTAAAAATGAACAATGAACAATTGAAGAGAGCGAAGACTGTAAAAGCAAAATATTGGTTGTTGCTTTTAAAAGATACTTATTACATAGATAAAGATTTTTATAATAATCATTGATAATTGAAAAAAGGGGTGACTAATGGTAAAAACTTATGAAGGCGTATTATCCGCCGAAAAAATGAAAGCAGCGCTTGTTGTTAGTCGTTTTAACGATCTAATTACCAAAGAGCTGCTTGATGGGGCAATCGACTGTCTGAAAAGACATGGCGCCAATGAAGATGATATTCATGTCTATTGGGTGCCCGGCGCTATGGAAATACCGTCCATAGCCAGAGCTATTGTCAATTCCGGGAAAGTTGACGGTGTAATTTGTCTTGGCGCCGTTATTCGGGGCGCGACACCTCATTTTGATGTGGTAGCCGCCGAATCTTCAAAAGGAGTAGCCCGGTTATCAATGGATTCCGGGATTCCAGTCATATTCGGAATACTGACCACCGACACCATCGAACAGGCCCTGGAGCGAGCCGGCACAAAATCCGGAAACAAAGGCTGGGATGCGGCATTGAATATGATTGAAATGGCGAATCTGATCAGAACAATTCAAAGGTAATATGTGAAGCGCTTTATCATTTTTTTATTTCTCCCGATCCTTTCCGGATGGATTAATGCTCAGTCGGTCGTTGGAGAATGGGACAGTTATACTTCGGTTCTCAATGTCAGAGATGTTATTGTAAGGGATAATTATGTCTATGGCGCCAGTAGCGGTGGACTGGTTGAGTTTGACAGAAGCGCTCAGCAATTCAACACATATACAATCAGAGATGGTCTTACACGCAATGATATTCAGTGTATTGCCGAAGATAAGCTCGGTCGACTCTGGTTGGGTATGAGCTCTCCCGATGGTGAGATAAATATTTGGAATAGAGAGACCAAAAGTATTGAGCAGGTCTTTACCGAAAATGTATTTGGTGATAAGCTGACCTGTATCACTTCGATTGCATTTCATGGAAACACGGTGTTTGCAGCGTATCAGCTAAACGTTGACTGGGGTATTGCGTATTTTAAGGCTTCCGGAACAAATTATAATTACATGGATCGGTTTGAAAGTTTTCCCACTGAAATTTCCGGGATCAATTCCCTGACTGTTATTGGTGACACACTATGGGTGGCAACCAACTCCGGTTTATTTTTTGCCGATCTAAACCAGGTCGATCTTAATCTTAAAGATAAATCTGCCTGGCAAACGGTACAGTTTCCGTCAGTTGGCTCCGTTTCGAATATAGTGGTCTATCAGGGGAAAAAATTGGCAAATCTTGGATCAGCATTATTTGAAATTCAGGGTGACCAGGTAGCATTGTACAACGATAGTTTTAATCGTGATATTAGCTTAATAGTAACGGATACGCTTGGATCGCTTTATGTTACGACCAATAGAAATGTTTATAAATATAATTCGGGTAGATGGCAGTTAATTATCAGCGGATATATCACGAATTGTACTTTTGATGCAGATAATACACTCTGGGGCGGTTCAGAATATAAAAGTATCTGGTCGTATGCTGAAAACACACTTCAATATTTTACGCCAAACACAATTCTTGATAATATTTACACCGCATTATGGGTCGGAGACGACGGTACCTTGATGGCTGGAACGAAAAAAGGGATCAGTGTATTAACGGACCGGGGATGGTATAATATTCGCGGGCTAAGAAACGATATACGAATTCATGCAAATTATGATTGGGACTGGGATCGTTTTGTTGCCGATACCATCGCATATTCCCTCAGCGAAAGAATATATAATATTGTTTGCCGAAAAGACGGTCACTTTTTTGCGTCGCTTTACGGATCTATGCAGCAGGATTTGAGACCCGGAGGCTTGCTCGAGTTTGACCTGGATGATTTGGAAAAATATACAGTCTATGATACCACTGGTCAGAAGCTCGCCGCATCGGCGGGGAAAGGCGGGAGTGATTATTACCTTAAAGTTGGAACTATCGCTCTCGATCAATATGATAATCTGTGGATTGCCAACACTAATGCCCAAAACGACAGTAGTATTGCCGTATTAAGTTCTGACAATCGCTGGATACATTTTGGTATTGGAGAATCTAATAACCATCTGAATTATCACCCGGTTTCGATTACCTTTGATGACCGGGGACGCGTATGGATCGGATCGGAAGTGCAAGGCGGGAGCACACCAGCGCCTTCGGCAGGAGGCATTGCCGTACTGGATTACAAGGGAACACTGTTTGACAAGAGTGATGACAGTTGGTCTTGGATAACGACCAGCGCGGGCTTAGGTGATAATTCGGTTTATTCTATCGCTTTTGATTCAGGTGGCGATTTGTGGATTATGACGGCGGCTGGAATTCAGCGGGCAATTGTTTCGGAGAATTTCCCGAATTCATTCTTTAGCCAGATTGATTCTCCGGTATTAACCAGTGTGCCATTTGCCAAAGAGTGTAAAATAAAAGTTGACGGTTTAAATAATAAATGGATTACATCTGTCGGTGCTGGAGTAAAAGTTTATACTTATAACGGCAGCTGGTTGAATAATGGAGAGGGATTTACAGTAAACAACTCTCCAATTCTCAGTAATACTGTTTTGGATATTGCATTTAATAATGCCGAAGGGCTTGTGTATCTGGCAACGACAAAAGGGATTTCCATATATAAATCACCCTATGCTGTTTTTGGGAATGAATATCGAGAATTGAAAATATTCCCCATGCCCTATGAAATACCTTCAATGCGTCCTCTCATTATTGATGGATTACTTCAGGAGTCGGATGTAAAAATTATGACCATTGATGGCACTTTCATAAGATATTTGTCCTATCTCGATGGGGATGTCGTTGGTCAACAGGCGTTTTGGGATGGCAAAGACCACCGTGGACGCTACGTAGGCAGCGGCGTCTATCTTTGTATGGCGTATACTAAAGATGGCGACACGACCGTAGGTAAAATTGCCGTAATACGGAAATAATAAGCGACTAAACCTGACAGGTGTATGAAAATGGTTATACCTGGGAAAGATAAATTGATAAAACCTGACAGGTGTACTTTCGCTGTCCGGGAATAGCATTTGATCTTGTAATTTTTAAGATCGTAACATATTGTTATTATTGAACAGGGTTTTGGGAGTGTGAATGTTATGGCAATGCATATTTATTTATTGTCTGATGAAACACGAGCCTGAATTCGGATCAATGATTATTTGTTGT
>DPVY01000022.1 GCA_003527965.1 Fidelibacterota bacterium | reverse complement strand
TGTCGGTTTCTAAAAGTACCGGTAACGGTTCATTGGGATATGCGTATATACCGCCCGGTGTTTGCACACGGTCAATTTTCCCGGCCAGAATTACATTACCATTCCGACGAATGGCTTCCGCCAGGATTGAATCGCCCCGTGGATTTTTCATATCGGGTTCCGTAAACTGAATATCAAACATTATCCGCCGGATACCGACTTCATTCAGATTATCAATCAGCGTAGCATAATATTCCCGTGGATAAGGATAGCGCTCCCAACATGACGTGAAGGTTTGCTGATCAATCGCGATAATAATTAAATCCGAATGGGAGACATCCCGGGGTCCGCGCCAGCGGAATCGAAAATCCAGAGCTTTTAATTCCGATCTCCGAAAAGATCCAAAAACCAAGAACAGTGAGACTATAACAGCAAATACAAAGGCAATTATAAGTCCACCTGCAACTTTTTTAATAGCGCCTTTTTTCATTTCTACCGTTAAAAGATTAATGTATAGTTAATTTGAAAACTCAGATCGTTGAATAAATCACCACTTAAGCGATCATTCAGAAGACTGTAACTTAACCGCCAGCGGAATTGGTGCATTTTCAGCAATCGGTACGTAGCGCCTGTAAAGACATTGTTTTTCGTAAAATCGATCATACCGGAACCCGTTGTGAGCACCCAACCCAATTCGGTAACTAATTTACTATCGAATAATTCATATCGACCTTTTAACAATACCGTCATTAATTCATAGGGATCGCTCGCCATGGAACTTTTTGTAGTATTGGTCGTGAATTTTACATTTGTTTTTAGTGGAAACTGAAATGTCGTATTCAATCCAAAAGAGAGCATTGAGGTACTGGTGGCATTGAACCGATATTCCGGAATTCGATCGGTTATCCGATCGCTTCTTTCCGAATTTGCATAGGTGATATTAATTGTGTTTTGGGTAGGTCCCACCGCTACATTATGGGAAATTCGAAAATCCTGGCGAATAGTCATATTGGATTTCCTTTGATCTTTATAGAAAATAGATACCAATGAATCCGCCACTACGGGGTCATAATTAAAGGTGGTATCAATATCTTCAATATCCAAATCATTTTTTAATCCATATTGCATGGTGTTAAAGTTAATCGTTGGTAATCCATCACCGGGATTAAGTGCTATGCCGGCATTAAAAGAGCTGGTGGTAGTGGTTGTATTTTTATCCCGAATGAGGTTGTCTTTCTTCTGATCATAAGCCAGGGTTATAAATACCTTATTGTTAAACAGCCTGATTTTATCGGAAACATTAAATCCCTGAACATCATTCCTTAGATAGGGATTACCCAGGGAAGAAAATTCCGGTCCGACCCTCTGATACCCGATAACAAAATAATTATTGAAATAGTTTAATTTCAGGGAAGTTTTAAATGCCGTCGAGGGCATATTCAGGAATTCTTTTAATCCGATAACGCCATTTGTGTCAGGTATAATGGGCGCCCACGGCGAAACATTTTTATTAATAATAAAATATCGTGCAAAATCGCCCGGATCGAAGGGAACATCATTCAAAGCAATATTCCAATCGCCCAAAGTCAGAGTATCGTTTTTCAGGCTGTCTTCGGGCATAAATGTATCTAAATCTTCCAATGTTAAGGGCCCGTTAGAAATATCACGGTTCAAGTATGAAAAGGCGAAATCAGTCTGCCATACGAATCTTTTTGAATCAAACGCAACTAAAAGATCGGTTCCCAAAACAATATTGTCCTTAGGCTTATTGCCACCAAAAATAATAGATTTGTCACCAATCTGTGTAATTCCCCCATACTCTCGTTTGACAGATAAGGTATCATCTCTGGCTTTGATAACCGACAAGCCGAATTGAAAGTTTTGCCCCGACCCCAAATATGGACGGACTGCTAATAAATTGCGGTCATAAACATACCCTGTTCTCGAATATTGTAGCCCATCGGAAAGAGTATCCGGTATATTACTGATTTCACCCACAGTCGCCCGTTCGGTCTGCCCATACACGACATGGGTATTAAAATATTTTAATTTCAAATCGGCTTCGAAACCCCGGACCCGTTTACCTCTGAGCCCAAACTCCGAAAATTGTGGGTTAACGTCTCCCATAGTTAAATCAAACATAGCCGTTTTAAAACCGGCTGTTAAGCGATTTCTGGGTTGTCTATCAGGCGCTTCCTGGGATGTAACAAAGGTTTTGGCATTGAACCGGAGCCAATCATAGGATCCTGAGACATTAGACCGCAGAGAGTTGATATTCTGTCGCACACCGCGAATCTGTTCGGAACCGGCATCCGCTGATACACGACCGGTATATTTAACGATTCTCCGGGCTTCTTCAATAGAACGAACAACCGTAAAGTTCACCACAACCGTTGCAAAAGGTACCCCATGTTGATTTTTCAGGTTCAGTTTAGCGGTGTGGCGTCCCGGATTTAATTTTTTTGGCCGGGCAATAATAAGTTCTTCTGATATCTCTATCCGGTTTAAGATTGAGATATTGTCAAGATCAAGCCGTACCGTCTCAAGGGCTACATCGGGTGTGTTGAATAATGAAAAGGCCAGAACGACCTCTTCAGCTGCGATAGATTCACCTTCTTCAGGACTGAGAATAATAATGTCACCCTGAAGGCCATCCTGTATATCCGTCAATCCCGGTTCGATCTTAGGAGTCGTACCATTGGATTTCTTTACCGATAAAAACATAGGCACATTGTAAGGATCAACCTCCGGAAAAGCGACCATATAGCCATCTGCAAGTTCAGCGATAATTAAATATTCGACACCCTCTACAGTTACGTATTCCGCAGGAATGATACAGGTATAAACACCCATATATTTCAGCATTTCTTCCTCAATAAAGGCATTCTGTCCAACTTGCCGATAGAAAGTCCTGACGCGCTCAACTTCGGAAGTATTGCCTTCGATAATAGCTTCGATCTTAATAGGAGAATTTAAACATATATCCCGAGGCGGTGAATGTAATATTTTGGCCTGTCCCAAAACAATTCCGCTAATTAATATAAAAAAAATAATTAGCCTGATCCCATTCCTGCTCATTTATAACCCTTTAACAACAGGATTTAAAAACCCCAGACAAATTAATTATTTATACTCAATTTTAATATCTTTAATATCGCCCTGTTTATTCTGCATCTGGATTTTTAAAATATTAGAGGCTTGTCCCTCTTCTTCATCGACAGGTACAGAGCCTTCCCGGGTTTGTTCCACGTTTACCTGTCCATCAGGAGTAGAGGTCCCGGTCTCGTTTGCGCCAACGACAATAACGGCGCCGCTTGCATTGTTTGTCACCTCAACGACCCCGGACATGCCGTAAAAGACATCTCCCAAAACCGGATCAATTATTGCCCAAAATGTCGTTCCTTTAACAGATGCGACCGAGGTCGGGGTGGCAATTACAAATTCACCTTTTCGCTGGGGGCTGACCTCCGCTTTGAGCGTTCCAATCTGCATGGAAATATGTTTGGAAATCGCCTTTTTTACGCGAGATCTGGAAATAATCATTTCCGAGTTTTCCCAAATTTTTATTTGCGACTTATCATCTATAAATACCAACGCTGCATAACCGTCTTTGCCTGTTTTTAAATGATCGTTATTAAAGATAGTTGTTGCAAGTGTTACATTTTGCTTGAATTTGGCTTCATGCGACCGCTTTAAACTTACCGCCCCTCTGACTTTTGTAGTCAGAGCAATTTTATCTGCCGACCATCCCTGTGTTGAGAAAATCAGTAAAAATGTAATCAGCATTAAAAGATGTAATTTCTTCATGCTCTATTCCTGTTTATTTTATTCGACCGTTATGGATTTGACAGTAATTTGTCCTGCCAATAGCTGCGCAGCGATAGCAGACAGCTGATCCAGAGTAAGTTGCTGAGTATCATTCAGGATGACAACGCCGGTAGGCAGATAGCCCAGGAGTTCACCGGTAAACAATTGGTTGTAAGTTTCCGGATCTATCAGCTGTTCTAAAATCTGTCCATAAATGTTTTCACTTCCGGTCGATATTGTTACTCCGCCGGTTCCTTCGTCACCACCCATAGAGGGAATAGTAAATACAAAAATATTACTCTCAACGGTCTCTGACCCTGAAGTAGTGGGATAAGTTTTCTTCACCTGCCACACGTATGTTTTACCTTCTTCCAGCGGTTTGGAATCGGTAAAGGGAAATTGAAATGAGTTTTGGGCAGTATATAAATCTGTTCCGTCGGCAACAAGCTCGACAGGTAGATGGTAGAATTGACCATTGTCCGGATAGGGAAAATTAGAATTATCGTTTAATGCTTCATCAAGTGAACTGTGGAGTGATGGATTATATTCTGAAACCCGAATCCAATATCCGCACTCAGGGCAATTAATTCCAGTCCACATAAAGTCAATGGTTTCCCATTGAAACAGTGGATACATGGAAAAGATCTCAATATTATCCGCCAAAGCACCACCGGGCGCCACCAGATCAATTGTCGATGGATTGGTGACTGATACAATCTGATGTTGACTCAGCGGAGCAATTCCGGAAATATTTTCCGGATAAATTTTAAAATTAAAAATATAGTCACCGGAAGGCAATTTACCGGTAGCCATGATAACCGACTTAATATTCGCAAATTCTTCTTCAGGTAAATATTCTGATTCCCTGACACTAATCCCTGTTACATCGCGACCATCTGTATAGTAAATGTGATTCATATTCAAATCCAGGTCACTGGTCGAAATCAACACTTCACCATTTAATGCAAAAGGTTTTGTAATAATATAAAATATTCGGCGGTTGTTTAAATTCAGCCCGGGCACATTGGCGATCATTTCAAATTCAATGCTGACATTGAGCGGAGAACCACTTCCAGGTGAACCGTCACCATCGTTTGGCTCGTAAACCAGCGAATATTCAAATATATCCGGATTATTCATTCCATTATTAAAGTCAAAATCACCTATGTAAAAAACTTCGTAGTTATTAAAATAAATTGTTTCCAGCCTAAGTATTCCCTGTGTTTGGGCAAAAATGGGAGACAAAGTAAATAAAAGAAGCCATATACTTAACAAGGATTTCTTTTTCATTTGTGACTCCAACTTACATTTCCTAATATTAAGACACATTTATCTTAGATTA
>DPVY01000137.1 GCA_003527965.1 Fidelibacterota bacterium | reverse complement strand
TATTAAAGAGTAAAAGGTATATCCCCGAACCAATCACATAGAGCAGGAAGAGAATGCCGTAAATCTTTTCGGTAATCAGCGGGTGGACAAAATAGAGCGCCATGCCGACGAGGATAAGCCCGAAGATAATCCGCACACCGACCATCCATTCGCCGGAGCGCGGCAGGCTGTCGATCTTACTGGAGAAGAACGCCAGGAAAATGAACGGCAGCCCCAATCCGAGGGAAAGCGTAAAGAACATGCTGAATCCTATTAACGGATTACCAGTTGCGGCGACATAGGTCAACAGACCGATGACAAAGGGACCGATACAGGGCGCCGCGACAATGCCCATGGTCAGACCCATCATCAGCGCACCGGCATAACCGGTCCGGCTGCCGCCGCCTAAATTCATCAGGAATGACGGCACTCTAAATTCATAAATACCAAACATGCTGAACGCAAGGGCAACCAGAATTCCGGCAACTGCCAGTAAGACAATCGGGTTAGTCATAAACGAACCCAGTAATCCGCCGGAGAGTGCCGCTAACGTTCCGAGCGCCGAATTCACAATTGCAATACCGAGCACATAGAGGATTGCCAAAAGCAGTCGCTTGCCGGATTTCCCGGCAGTCTGCCCGCCGAAATAGCTCATGGTAATGGGAATTAAGGGATAGACACAGGGCGTCAGATTTAGCCCAAGCCCACCCAGAAAGATCAGCAAAAAGGTTACGAGAATACCTTTGCGGGCAAAGGAATCGGTAACATCAAAGGTTCCTCTAGCGATCTCCTTCGGCATATCAATATTTGCAAAATAGGACTCGTTCTGAAACGTCACCGGCTCCGTATCTGCCAAAACGGGAATATCCAGTGTAAATCCTGTTTCCTGAGGCGGCAGGCAGACCTGGTCGTTGCAGCCCTGATAAAAAAGAGCGCCACTTAATTGAGCTGAACCCGAAACATCTGAAGACAATTTTCCGGTTATGACAATTACTATTTCGCCTTCGTAAACTGCCAGAGCTTCGTCATAAAAAGCAAATGTCTTCATAATATGAGGCGGATAATGGATGTCCGTAATTTCGAACTGATCGGATTCAGGGAACCGTAATTGCGTCGCAATGGAAAATTCATCCGGCGGAGTAGCGGAATTGACGTGCCAGGGATCTTTCAGTGAAATTACTACGGCTGCCCGGAAAGAACCGCCGGCATAGACGCCATTTGTAGATATATATGTTTCTATTTTCAGAATTGAATCGGTATTTTGAGCAAAAGTAAAATGTGTAAATACGAAAAGAACTGACAGTAATGCTAATGGGGTGTAATAGAATAACATTTTCAATTTGTAAATACAACCCACTGTTAATAAGCGATTATAGTGATATAAATTCATAGTTTTTTTCTTACACTTTCTAAATATTTATTTTTGTAGCAGTTTGCCGATAAGACGTCCCGGGATTCCTGGAGATACCGAAGTCTATTGTGACGCTCAACGTAAAAAGTAAAGAGTAATTGTAATTCCAGGGCTCCTTGGAGCTTGCTCCCGTTTTTAATCTTTTTGATTATGTCTGAGGAAATCTTTTTCATACAATTATCTCATCTTAAAAATATCGGGACTTCTGATAAGATCCTAATTAAACAAACCCATTTGTGTTTTTTCTTTGATTTCCTTTGCCTTCTTTTTAAGAACACGGCTGACTTCTCTGCTTTTTCCAAGCCTTTTCCATATAGCAATAGCCTTATCGAATTCCCTCATTCTTTCATACACCCTGGCTATCCCCCGCTTATCACCTACCTTCTTGTAACAGCGAATAGAATCTTCATAAATTTTCCCTTCGCGATAGTCTTTTGCTGCTGATTTGTAATCACCCGCACCTTCATAAATCTGTGCTGCTAAACCGAAGTTTCCGTATTGCCTACATGTTCTTGTTGCCTTTTCTATTTCATTCTTATCTTTCAAATAGTTCACTGCCTTTTGATAGTGTCGTTTGCTCTCGACAAACAGTTTATAGTTCCATTCTGTGACATTGAGTTTTTCTAGTAAATTTTCATATTGATTGGGATTATGTAGAAATAGATAGCATGCAAGGAGGGATTCATCTTTTTCTTGCTCCACCTTTCGCTCAATATCCTTTATGAAAGATTTGTAAATACCTGGCATTGAGCCTTTCTTAAAGTTTCTGGATTTAAGGATTTCTAATATGGTATTATAATGCTTTGACCACAGGGCAAGATCAAAGAAAGATTTGGGATAATTTTCATCAATGAAATAACAAGAAAAGCTAGAAAGAAACCGGTCTAATTGGTTCAGTGATTCCTGGTCTTTCTGTCTTTTTAATAGAATTCTAAAAAGCCTGGCAATAACATCAGTGTCCTCCCTGTCTTTTCCGAACCATCCACAACGGTTATCATATTTTGAAACAAGAAATCGCATAAAATCAGTAGAAATTGCTATATTTTTTTTCTCCTCCAAATAGTTGATTGCAGAATCAACCATATCATACTCCAGGAAGTAAGAAAGAGCTTCTTCATCTCTGTCGAGTTTCAGATATGTATCATATATTCGATAAGAATAATTAACTGCTTTATACCTTACCAGTGCCCTGTCATAAGAACCATCATTAAAGAATGATTCTGCCTCCTTAAATAATTTGTCTGCTCGTGTCTTATTATATTTTTCATAATAAATGTAATGCTTCAGGGTTGTTATTACTCTTTCCCATTTATCTTTTTCATCGATCTTTTCATATTCCAGTGCAGCACCGTAGTAATCATCAAGATTGAATAAGCACTCAGCTGCCCTTTCGTGATTCTTAATTATCCTGAACTCGTCAAGGGCTTTTCTGTATTGTCTTTTATCAAAAAAGATCTGTGCAGATCTATCAGGCATAGATAGCGCTGAAAAACGGATAGCTGACTTTAATTTTGAATATTTGGTACTATATTTTTCTGCTTCCTCTATAAGCATTTTTCTGTTTTCATCAGAGAGCAGGGTAAAATCTCTGAAATAGCTTATTGCTCTATCTATATCCTTATCCTTTTCATACAGAAGTGCAGCGTTGTAGTAGTCCTTTAGTTTTTTATAGCACGAGAGAAGTTTTTCCCTGTTTTTCAATTTTTTATATAGTTGTGCGGCTTTCTTAAAATTCCCTGATTTATAAAAAAGGTCAGCTGACTTGTCAAACTGCCCTTCCTTGTTGTAGCATAATGCGGCTAACTCATAATTATTTGCCTTTTCAAATTCTTCTGCAGCTTTTTTATATTTCTTCCCGGAATAATAATATTCTGCAATCTTCAGGTTATTACCCGCTTTCTTCCAATTCTCCAGTGCCTTTCCGGCATCTTTTAATCTTAACCACTCTTCTGCTGCCTTATTGTACTCTCCATTTTGTTCATACAAGCTAATCCTACAAATCCTTACACGGTTATTATTTTTAAGTTTTTCCCATAAGAGAATGGCGCTATTAAAAATACCTGCACCCTGATAATTTTCAGCAGCTTTCTGGGTAAATCCGTGTTTTTCGAAAAGTTTTGCCGCTGCGCTGAACTGCTTTTTTTCTTCAAAGATAAATGCCCTTGCAATCTCTGCCCTGGCAATGTTTCCTGAATTCTTGTAACATTCTGCTGCTGCCGGATAGTATTCCCGCTGGAAAAAGTAGTCCCCCTGTTTCTCCCATTCCTCAGGTGTTGAGACTTTCTGCCAGATTTCAGATAGCACATCTTCTTTCCCGGTTCTGTACAACAGGTCATGGAATGTATCAATATCCCACACGTCATAAGATGAGTCGAAGAGTATGAGGGTGTTCCGCGCTCTAGTGATTGCGACGTAAAGAAGGTTTATCTCATGTTTTATATGCGGGTAATGGCTCCGGTCAAAGTAATGATCATTTTTTATACGCCTCCATATATCAGCAGATTTTTTATCTGAGGAGAACTTCCATAACAAGACCGTATCGAACTCCAGTCCCTTTGCTTCATAAATTGTAAACACGAGTTCTGTATGTAGTGCATGCTTCAGCTTCCTCTGTTCACCCTTGTTTCGGACAAGGATAATTCTGCCTGCTCCTGTAAGATGTATCCTGTTAAGTATCTCTTTCTCGCTTATGCCTGTAAGAAGAAAAGGGGGTCTTCCATTGAACTTCCAGTCCTCTCTTAACTCGGAGCCGGAAATACCGATTAGCTGTTTTTTTAGATCTAGGAGAGCATTGGAGAGTCTAACTATATTTCCGACACATCGAAAATTAAGGTTGAGTTGGTAAACATCCGGGATATGAACGCCCCTTTCATAGAATCTGTTTTTAACCTCTTCCCAGCGGAAACCACTTGGATTGATGATTTGTTTGGGATCACCGGAGAATATGATGCCTTTATAAGATTTAGCCAGCCTGAAGATAAGTGAAAGCTGGATGTCTGCAAAATCTTGTACTTCGTCACAGACAACCAAATCATAACTAAATCTATTCGCCTGTTTATCCATGAGCTGGATAGCTTGCCTGCACAGGTCAATCTCGTCCCATTGTCCATGCTCTTCTAACTTGCCCTGGTAATATTCAGCGATTTCGTAGATATCTTTTCTCTCATAAATGAAATTTGGCGCTCGCTTCTTTCCAATGCTTAGATATTCCTGGTAGGACAGAAGAGGAGTAGAAAAATTCTTTGCCTTTTTTTCAATAATCCTGAGAATTTCACCCAGGATAAATATATGTTCATCACTTGAAGGACTTTTGTCAAGTGTTAGGTCCTGAACAAAATCGTCAAATATTGAATATTTGGTTTTTCTGTCCATAATCCGTTCGATTTTATCCATGATCCCAAGACCTTTAAGTCCAAGAAGGTAATCCTTCAGCTCATTCAGGTCCCTTCGGCTGAGTTTACTTCGAATGTAATCCTTCAGTAGCTTCCTGTACCGCACTATATTTATTGGGGGTTTTGCCCCCTTTATTATAGACCTGATTTCTTCCCACACAAGTTCTGCATCATATTTTTGGTGGAGTTTGTGTCTTCGGAACATATTTACAAATTCCCTTAATCTGACTTCCCTATCTTTTTTATATTCTAAACCCGATGCCTTAACAATATCCTGCAAAAGGTCGCCAAACACGTAGAAATCAGGTTTCATATCAGACTTCTCAAGGTCAGTACAGGAAGTCAGTCCGGTATAAATTTTTTCGGAAAACTCTTTAAGGTATGGACTATATGTAAGGAACAAACGCTTTTTATTGATAAAATCCTTTTTCAGGAGATAGTAAACAGAAATGGTTGTCTTTCCGCTTCCTGCCGTTCCGGAAAGAAGAAGAGGGGGATTAGTCTCAAGAATCTTGTTCTGTTCAGATGTAAGGAATAGGAATATATCAAAATTGTCGGTGTCTGTAGAAAGGAGCATTCGCCTCCATTCTTCATCATTCAGAACAAGCCATTTTTGTGGGCCGTAGTCATTGGGAGATTTTTCCTCAATGTCTTCCTGACTAAAATTTTCTTCCGGAAGTTCATCTATTAAGATATCCGGATAATCTTCAATGTTTTCCGGTTCAAAACCCAGGAATGGTGCATTATTAGGAAATACTCTTTGAGCGGTCGTACCAATATCGTCATGCTTAACAATACCCCATAGATATATAGCCGTTTGGGAGCCATGTTTTCCCAGTGTAAATATTATTCTATTTCCTTTTGAAAGGCGGGCTTCAAAAATTACTTTCCCCGATACACCTCTTAATTTTTTAACCCTGACTCCTGAATCCCATATTCCATTCTCTAAAAACTCAAATTTCTCACGGAGCCGTTTTTTCTCTCCCCTGTTAAGTGTGACTATATGGCTTTTCAAGGTATCATTCAAAAGCAATATATATTGGTTTTTATCCTTTAGTTTTAATTTGTACATTGCTTCCCAAAACCTTTACATCATTTAGTCTTATGTTTATTATTTTCATCGCGGAGAGGCTAAGTTGTGGATTTTTTATAACATTTATTTTTATTCTTTTTGCGTCTTTGCGGTTTATTTATTCTTTCTCTGCGTCATAGAGTTTGTTTTTATCCCCAAAATTAAGCGCTTATAAAATATTCTTCCTTCTGAAAAGACTCTTTTTCTTCTTGATTAGATCATGTATTTCGGGCAACTTCTTTTGCGTTTCAATAATTCCTGCATTTACGAATTCTTTATATCTCAATAATTCACTCCAATGTGCCTCATTGATTTGAGGATGTAACCGGATATCAGCGGCTGACAATTGATTCTTCGAAAGAATTTTCCCTCTGACCAGATCAACCCGTGAAATAATCTCAATCACATGAGGATCTTCAAGAGGCTCAATATGATTTGCCTCCACGCCGACGCCGATGACAATATCCGCGCCCATCTGCCGAGCCTCTTTCACCGGAACCGGAGCCGTGACGCCGCCGTCGGTCAACAACATCCCCTGCCATTTATGAGGAGAAAGAAAACCGGGGATACTGGAGCTGATCGTTACCGCCCTTTGAATGTCTCCCTCCCGAAACAGTACCGTCTGCCCGGTATTGAGATCGGTGGCGGTACAGGCAAAGGGAATCCGGGTATCTTCGATATTGCCCTTATCGAGCAACTTTGAAACAGCTTCCGAAAGCCGTTCGGTTTTGATGACTCCCTGCCGGGACTGAGCGATATTTACCACAATTCTCTGAGATACAACCTGAACCAGCTGGCTTAAAAAGGAAGGGTTGGAATTAGTCTTTGGAACAATATATTTCAATCCGAGCGAATCATAATCATGGCTGAAGAGAAAAGACTCCAACCGGTCAATCAGGATGGCAGGGTCGGGATTCTGAGCATACATGGCTCCGATAATCGATCCCATAGAGGTACCGGCAATAAAGTCAATGGGAATTTGCTCCTCGCTCAGAACTTTTAATACACCAACATGAGCCAGTCCCCTGGCTCCCCCGCCACCTAACGCTAATCCAACTTTTTTCTTCATCGCTCACTTTAGATTAAGTTTACTGCGGTCAGTTACATACACCCGTTTCATAACGACATCCTGTAAAGGACGATCCTGGCGGTTTCGTTTGACTTGCACAATTTTATCGACGACATCCAGGCCTTTGATAACCTGCCCGAATACCGTATAGCCGGCTTTATCTAAAAAAGACTGATCCTCTACACAAATATAAAACTGACTGCCATTGGAGCGTTTTTCAGGATTGACCTGATCAGCAGCCCGGGCGGCGGCTACAGCGCCCCGGACATGCCGTTTGCCGAATTCCGCCTGAATTGTGTATCCCGGTCCGCCGGTTCCGTCATTATAGATATTATCGTCACGGCTGAGAATGTCACCACCCTGACAACCAAAACCGGGAATCACCCGGTGAAATGTGGTGCTGTCAAAATAGCCGGCTTTAGCCAATTTCTTGAAATTCATGGCATGCAGGGGCGCCACATAGGGAAAAAATTCAAAAACGAT